>JAHFDC010000009.1 GCA_023249205.1 Candidatus Methylomirabilota bacterium | reverse complement strand
TCGGGTCCCCCTTCCGCCGCCGGGTGTCCCCCTCGGATCCAGCCGCTCGCCGCCGCCGGGACCCCCCGTCCTCAGGGTTGCAACGTGTCCCGGCCGGAAGCCTAGACGAAGCCCCCCAGGCGGGCGAAGCCGGGGTGGGAGCCGGGCAACCCAGGCGCGCCGCATACCCGTGGCCTTTCTGTGCAAACATCTGTCACTTGCAGAAAGGGGGCTGGCCGCAGCGCTATTCTACGGTTGCCGGGGCGCCTATCCAACCGAAATTACGCCCTGCGGGTGCGGTGAGGTCCTGGCCTCGTAAGTGGTTGTTTGGAATGGAACTTGCACCCCTCCGGGGTCACCTTCCAGCGGCGGGGTCGGCGTGGCGGAAAAGGGGGAGCGGTGCCCATTCAGGCGGTCGGCAGGACGGATTCGGGGCGACAGCGTGATCATAACGAAGACACCGTTCTGACCGACCCGGAGGCTGGCCTGTTCGCGGTCGCGGACGGCATGGGGGGACACGAGGCCGGGGAGGTGGCAAGCGCACTCGCCCTCTCGACTCTTTACGAGGCCCTGGCCCCCCGGGGGAGGCTTCCTGCGAGGCATGTGAAGCCGGCCCTCGAGGCCCTGGCCGAGGGAGTGCGAGTCGCCAACCGCCGCGTCTTCGAAGCGGGACAGCACCTGCCGGTCGAGTCCCGAATGGGGACCACGCTGGCGGCCGCTCTGATCGAGGATGAACAGGTGGTCCTGGCCTCGGTCGGGGACAGCCGCATCTACCGGGTCCGGGACGGAAGGCTCACGCAACTCTCGCACGACCACTCCCTGGTCGGGGAGTTGGTGGCGCGGGGGGAGATAACGCCGGAGGAGGCGCGCTGCTCCCCCCACAAGCATGTGATCACCCGCGCCCTCGGCATGCAGCCGGCCGTCGAGGTGGACGCGTGGAGTGAAGCCCTTCAGCCCGGAGACCTGTTCCTGCTCTGCACGGACGGCCTCACCGACGAGATCACCGACCCCGAGATCCTGGAGGCGCTCCTGGCGCGCGGCTCGAACTTGGAGGCCGCCTGCCAGACGCTGACTAACCTGGCGAACCGGCGGGGGGGGCGGGACAATATCACCACCCTCCTCATCCGGTACGAGGCCAGCCCGGTCCGCCGCTAGGGCGGCCCGGCGCGAGGAGGTTCCATGTCCGTCCCCCGCCTTCCAGCCTGTGGCGCCCCGGTCGCCCCTCCCGGCGTCCGCTATGACCTGTTCGACGAGGTGTACCGGGGCCTGCTCGGGGCGGGGCGCGCCGGCAGCGGCTACTTCGTCCTCACGCCCCCGCAGGAGACCCGGTTCCTGTTCGTCCTGGGCGGCCTGCCGTGCGGGGCGGGGCGGGGGCGGGGGAACCACTTCAGCAGTACCCTCATTGGCGACTTCTTCGCCGCCTACGCCAAGCACCCGACCGCCCCGCTCCTCTTCTGCCCGGCCGATGCCTCTCTCGTGCACGGCCTCCTGGTCCTCTTCGGGGGCCAGCCCTCGGTCCAGGTGACGAGCGACCTCGTGGACGTGCAGGGGGTCCTGGAACGGCTCGCAGCCCGGGGGGTCGGCTCCGTCCTGGCCCTCCGGGATCGGGAGCAGGTCCACCTGGCCCTCTGTCCTGCCGGCCGCCCGGCCCGGGTGTACTTCGTGCCGGACGGGGCGCCGCCGCCGCCTGACCAGGACCCCCGGGATGCGCTCCTGGCATTTCTCTCCGCCCGGTAGAGCGGAGAGCCGATGGCCCTGGAGGTGTACGAGGCGCTGGAGGTCCCCCCCGCGGCAGACGCCTCCCTCGTGAACCCGCCCGCCGACCGGTGCTGGACGCAGCACTACCGCCCGGCGCCCACCGCCCCGGCCGTCCCTGCGGTCTCCCCCGCCCCCGCCGTGATGCCGCAGGCGGAGTTCACCGTCATGGTGAGAGGCCGGGTCCTCCGGACGGTCGCGGTACGCAAGGCCCGCTTCACGATCGGCCGCTCCCCGGGGAGCGATCTGGTCATTGACAACGCCGGCGTCTCCCGGCTGCACGCGGTCATCCAGTTCGAGGATGGGCAGTTTTCGCTGGAGGACCATCGGAGCGCCAACGGGACCTTCCTGAACCACCAGCGCATCACCAGCCAGGCGCTCAAGGATGGGGATGAGATCGGCATCCTCAAACACCGCCTCCTGTTCCGATGCGAGGCGGTGCGGGAGGCCGGGACCGACACGCTGACCGGTCTGAGCCCCCATCCCACCGTCCATGTGGATCCCCGGCAGGTGGACCGCCTCGTTGCCAAGGAGGGATCCAGCAAGGGCGGGGCGCGGCTCGTTGTCCCGGGGCGGGACCCGGTCCCGCTGGGCAAGGAGCCGGTCACCATTGGCAGCGGAAAAGACGCCACGGTCCAGGTGCCGGGGGTCCTGGTCAAGCCCATCCATGCCCGGATCACCCGGGAGCCGGATGGCCGGTTCCTCCTGGCCCACCTGGGAGGGCTCGGTCCGACCAAGGTGAATGGGGCGCGGGTGACGGAGTTCCTCCTGAGGGATGGGGACGTGATCACCGTGGGGACGGTGGAGGTCACCCTCCACCTGGAAGAGCGGGCAGCCTCCGCCGTCCGCCCGGTTCGGGCGTGAGGATTGGCGTGTCGTCCGCGCGGGGCCATCGCCTCCCCACCTTCTGGCGCGCCGGCCTGGCGGTCTCCCTCCTCCTCTGGCCGGAGGGGGCGTTCGCCGGCCCCGTGGAGGAGGTCCGGTACTACCTGATCCAGGCCACCTGGGCCCTCGACCGGAATCCCCTTCTCCGCTACGCCCTCATCGCTCTGGTCCTCGTCCTGGCCCTCTCGCTTGCGCGCCGGCATCTCTGGCCCGTGCTCCAGCCCCACCTCGGCCTCGGCGGTGGAAAGGTGACCGGACAGGTCGCGCTGATCCGGCAGGCCTGGCGGTACGAGCGAGCGGGAGATTTCCCCGCAGCCGGGGCCTGCTACGAGGAAATGGGCGCGACCGACCAGGCCCTTGCCGCGTACCTCAGGGGGAAGTGCCACCGGGAGGCGGCGGCGCTGCACGAGCGCCTGAACCAGCATGCGCAGGCGGCCCAGAAGTACGAGCTGGCTGGCGAGGTCGCGCTGGCCGCAGCGGTCCGCGAGAAGATGGGGCAGCAGAGCCGCGCGGCGGGCCTGTACGAAAAGGCCGGGGACCTGGCCGCCGCCGCCTCCTGCTACGAGCGGGCGGGCGACCTCCGCAAGGCCGCCGACCTCGTGACTCGCCTCGAGCACCTGGAGCAGGCGGCCGTCCTCCTGGAGCGGGCCGGGGAGATCCGGGGGGCCGCGGAACTGCTCGAGAAGGTGGTGAGGCGCCAGCGGGAGAGAGGGGGCCTCGACCTGAACCCGGAGCGCCGGGAGGCCGTGGAGGAGATGGCCCGCCGTGCCGCCGCCCTCTACGGGAAGGCCGGGGCCCTCGAGCCCGCTGCGCGGATCCTGAAGGAAGCCGGGGCGGAGCGGGAGGCGGCCGGCTGCTTCGTCCAGGCCGGGAAGCTCCGAGAGGCCCTGGACCTGTACAAGAAGCATCGCCTTTTCGCGAAGGCGCGCCAGGTGGCCGAGGCGATGGGGGCTACGGAGGAGGTGGAGCAGATCCGGGGGGAGGAGCTCCTGGAGGAGGGGCGGATGGCCGAGGCTGCCGTGGCCCTGGCGGCCGGGAAGGCCTTCGGCCGGGCTGGCGAGGTGTACGCCGGGCTCCAGGAGTACGAGAAGGCCGGGGAGCTGTTCACCCTAGCGGGGGACCTGGATCAGGCGGCGGAGATGTTCTCGAACGGGGGGGACGCCGCCAAGGCTGCCGCGGCCCTCGAGCGGGCGCGCCGATACAACGAAGCCGCCCGCTTCTACCGGCAGGCCGGGGAAATCGCGAAGGCGGTCGCCGCCCACAAGTCGGCGGGAGAACCCTTCGAGGCCGGCATGCTCCTCAAGGAGCAGGGGGACCTGCAGGCGGCAGTGGCCGCCCTGCAGCAGGTCCCGGCCGCCTCGGATCGCTTCCTCGAGGCGGCCGCCGTGCTCGGGGAGATCTTCGTCGAGACCGAGATGTACGGCCTCGCCAAAGAGAAACTCCAGCAGGTGGTTGCCGCCGCGCCGTCCACCACGGTGCGACTGGACGCCACCTACCTCCTGGCGCTCGCCTACGAGAAGAGCGGCGAGGCCCCGGCAGCCCTCTCCCTGTACGAGCGGGTCATGGCCTCCAGCCTGGACTACCGCGACGTCCAAGCGCGGATCGCGGCGCTGAAGGAGAGCCGGACGGCGGTACCTGGCCTCACCCGGCCCGTCACGGGACGCACGACGGGCGACGCGGAGCGATACCGGATCGCCCGGGAACTGGGCCGGGGCGGGATGGGGATCGTCTACCTCGCGGAGGACACGCTCCTGAAGCGGCCCGTCGCCTACAAGGTTCTCCCGGCGGCCATCCACGGGGACGCGAAAGCGGTGGAGGAATTCCTCCGGGAGGCGCGGATCGCCGCCTCCCTGCTTCACCCCAACATCGTGACCCTCTACGACGCCGGGAGCGCCAGGCAGGGCCTCTACCTGGTCATGGAGTACGTGGAGGGGAAGACGCTGATGGGGCTCCTAGGGCAGCGGCCGCGCTTCAAGCTGCCCGAGGTGCTCCTCGTGGCCAGGCAGGTGGGGGCCGGCCTGGAGCACGCCCACGCCCGCGGGGTGGTGCACGGGGACATCACGCCGAGCAACATCATGGTGAGCACGAGCCGGGCGGTGAAGATCACGGACTTCGGGCTCGCCAAGACCCGGGAGCGGGCGCTGGCGACGACCACCACAATCCGAGGGACCCCCCCCTACATGGCGCCCGAGCAGATCCACGGGAAGGGGATGAGTGCCCGGAGCGACCTGTACGCCCTGGCCTGCACCCTCTATCACATGGCCACGGGCGCCCCCCCCTTCACGGAAGGGGACGTGCTCTACCATCATCTCCACACGCCGGCCCCGTCGCCGGCCACTCGCGCCCCGAACCTCCCGGAGGCCTTCAGCCGCGCGCTGCTGCACTGCCTGGAGAAGGACCCCGCAAAGCGGCCGGAGGGGGCCCGCGAGTTCCTGGCCGAACTCCTCCCCCGCCCCGCCCCCGCGAGCCCCTAGGTCCGCCGGACCCCCCTGCACCCGCCTGCACTCGCCCCACCCCTTCCCTCGGGGCTCCTCACGCGACCAGGACGTCCCGGAGCGCCGCAGCCGCGTCCTCCGGCGGCACCGGGTTCTCGGAGAACTCCTCCTCCCGCTGGAGCCGGGCCAGGCGGGGCGTCCGGGGCAGGATCTCGAGGTGCCAGTGGAAATCCTCCCGCAGGGTACTCCACTCGCCCGCCGGCCGCTCCGCCTGCTCGTTCGGGGCGTCGTGCAGGACGAGGTGGTAGTCCGTCACCAGGTGCTCGAGGCGGGCCAGCGTCCGGCGGAGCAGGGCGGCCAGCCCCGGAAGCCCCGCTGCCCCTTCCGGGGATACGCGGGGGAAGGCGTGCTGGTGGCGGCGGGGGAAGACCCACGTCTCGTACGGGAAGCGGGGGGCGAAGGGGCAGAAGGCGACGAAGGTGGGGCTCACCTCCACCAGGCGGCGGCCATCCCGCAGCTCCTGGTGGAGCATGTCGCAGCCCAGGCAGCGCTCTTTGTAGTCGAAATGCTGCTTCGCCCAGCGGAGTTCCTGCTCCAGGCGCCGAGGAATGACGCAGGTCGCCACCAGATGGCAGTGGGCATGATCAATGAGGGAGCTGGCGAGCGGCCCCTGATTCCGGAAGAGGAGAACGTAGCGGAAGCGGGGGTCCCGGTGCAGGTCGGCGATGCGCGCCTGGATGAGGCGAAGGACGTCGGTGAGTTCGGCGTCGCTGAACTGGGGCAGGCGTCGGGCGTGCTCCCGGCACTCCACGATCACCTCGTGGGCCCCGACATTCCGCATCCGGTCGTAGAGGCCCTCGCCGGCGCGCTCCACGGCGCCCTCGATCCGGAAAACCGGGGCGCGGTCCGGGAAGCAGCGGACGCGCCAGGCCCCGTCGGGGCCCGTCACGGCAGCGATGGTGGGCGGGGTCTCCCCCTCGCGGCCGGGGCAGAAAGGACAGGCTCCCGGAGCCTCCTTCCCTTCCGGTTCCTCCGGTCCCTGCCCGATCAGGATCCAGGTCCGTGTGGTGGGGTCCTGGCGCATCTCGCGGCGGGCTGCGCTCATCCGAAAGCCTCCCTGCTCGCGCGCAGGCCGCGCCGGGGCGGCGGGGCAATCAGGGGCATGGCCCCTCGAAGCACGCGTGGTGGCCGGGCACGGTCCCGGGCCGCGAGCATGCTAATACAGGCGGGGGTGGGGCGCAACGCCGGGGGGCGCGGGGCGAGGGACGCGCGAGGCGGGGCGGGAGCGTCCGGGTGACGCCGGAGGCGATTAGCGGGGCGGCGTGTGCGTGAGATAGCGCTCCAGCGCCGAAGCCTCCTCGGTGTCGGCCGCGCCGAAGGCGATCCCCATCCCGGGCTGAAACCCGTTGCTGCTCCGGATGCCGTTCTGCCAGACGACCTGGCCGGGCAGCGAGAGAGGGCTGTGGGTTCCCGGGAGGGTGAAGAAGAGGTGGAGTTCTTCACCGACCGCAGGGGGGCTCGGCGTCGTGATGAAAGCTCCCCCCGCGCTCAGGTTGAGCATCGTAGCCAGCCGGACGCCCTCCTCCAGCATCACCTGGACCCCCACCCGGATGGGGAGGCGCGGGCTGCGCTGGACCTGGGCCTTCCCCCGGAGGGCAGCCAGGAGATTGCCGAACACGACCTCGCTGATCTCCTCGAGAAATCGCAGGCCATGGGGGACGACGATACCCAGATCCGTCCGGCGCGTCGGCCCGGACCAGACCACGTGGGCCCCGAGGGGGTCCTCGCCGGCGATGGAGATTGTGATCTGCATCGGCGGAGCGAGGAGGGTCGGTATGAGGAGACGCAGGCCACCCTGACCCACGGTGTCGGCCTTTCCCTCCAGCGTGATGGTCCGGTCGCGGGAGAGCAGCGCGGTGCAGTGGCTCGGGAGGTAGATCTGCGTTCGGGGATGGCGTCGTGTGGCGATCGGGCTCAAACGGGACTCCTCAGGGCGACCAGGGTACGGCCAGCGCAGACAGGCTGCGCACGGAGCAAGGCCGGTGCCAGGAAGCCCGCTTCGCGCGGGACCTCAAGGTCCAGCGGGTAAGTCCCTGGGAGACGAGGCCCGCCGCGGGAGGGCCTCCTTTCCCGATTCCGGGGAGTGGGGACTCTCCTTCCGCTCGGGGGGGGAAAACTCCCAGGGCGCGTGGTATGATCGCGGCCCGGTCGGTGCGGTGGCAAGAGAGGCGGGCGATGCAGCGAACGGCCGAGGTGGTCGTCGTCGGGGCGGGCGTGATGGGGGCGAGCGTGGCGTTCCACCTGAGCAAGCGTGGGGTGCGCCACGTCCTCGTCCTGGAGAAGACGGGGATCGCCGCCGGCGGGACCGGGAAGTCTGCCGCCTTTCTCCGCATGCACTACACGAACGAGCCCGAAGCCCGGATGGCCATCGCCTCCTTCCCCGTCTACCAGCACTGGGGGGACGTCGTGGGCGGGGACTGCGGATTCACCTCGACCGGCTTCGTCATGACCGTCCTGCCGGAGGACACCGAGGCGCTCCGCCGGAACGTGGCGATGCTGAAGCGCCTCGGCGCCAAGACCGAGGTGCTGACCGCCGAGGAGCTGAAAGCCGTGGCCCCCTCGCTCGCGACAGAAGACCTGGTCTGCGCGGCCTACGAGCCGGAGAGTGGCTACGCCGATCCGGTGGCCACCACGCGGCTCTTCCTGGAGCACGCCCAGGCGCTCGGCGCGCGCCTCGAGATAGGCGCCGAGGTCGTCGCGCTCCGGGTCCGGGCGGGCCGGATCGCGGGCGTGGAGACGACGCGGGGGCTGGTGGATGCCCCGACCGTCATCCTCCTGACCGGCCCCTGGACCCCGCGGCTCCTGCAAACCGCCGGGAGCGACCTGCCCATCACCCCGCGGCGGGCGCAGGTTGCTGCTTTCGCCCGGCCGGCTGCGTTGGCGGCGGGGCACCCGACGGTCATTGATGGGGCTCTTGGCTCCTACTTCCGGTCCACCCGGGATGGCCTGACCCTGGTCGGGGTCGGCCTCTGGGGCGGGAAGACATCGGCCGATCCGGACAGGTACGACCAGGGCAACGACCCGGAGTTCCTCCCGGTCGCCCGCCAGCGGCTCGCCCGCCGCCTCCCGGCGATGGGGGATTCCCCCTACGTTCGGGGCCATGCCGGCATCTATGACATGAGTCCGGACACGCGGGCGGTGCTGGACGGGGTGCCGGGGGTCGGGGGACTTTTCGTGGCGGCGGGGTTCAGCGGGACGGGGTTCAAGAAGGCACCGGCCGTCGGGGCCTGCCTTACGGAGTTGATCGTGGAGGGCCGCGCCCGGACCGTTGACCTCCGGCCGTTCCGGTGGAACCGATTCGCCGAGAGCGATCCGATCCGTGGGCAGGACGAGTATCGGCTGCCGGCGGATTTCGGCCACAAGGTCTAGGGGTGGCCCCCCGGGAAAGGCGACGCCCCCGGGCCGGACGGTCCGGGGGCGTCCACGTCCTGTCGCAATGAGGCCTAGAGGTCCTGGGGCTTCAGGGTCTTCCGCTTGTTGTCCATGCAGCGCCGCTCGGCTGCGACGAGGAGCTCCCGGACCTTCCGGTCCAGGGCGGCGTAGAAGTCGCTGGCGACGTTGCACTTCTTGACCGCCGCCTTCGTCCGGCTCTTCGAGATGATGAGATCGCCCCCCTTGCCTGCGCCCTTTGCCATCCGTCACCCCTCCTCGGTAAAAGTGTGGGAGCCAAGAAACCCGCCCCTGTATACCCCACGTTGCCGGACCGTGTAAAGTCCCTTTGACCTGGCTTGCGTCCGGGCGCCGCCTCCGGTAGACTGGCATCCCTCGCAGAGGGCAAGGCACGATGACCGAGAGCTCCCCTCGTCTCCAGACGCGGTTCCGCCACTACCAAGCCGTGGACTGGGTTCTCGCCGACGGGCCCCTGAGCCACGCCTACACGGCTCTGGTCACCCAGGACGGGTGCCCCGGATGCCTCGTCTGCCAACGGACGACCGACTGGTTCATGGAGTTCGCGCGGCTGGCCTGGGTCCTCATCGGGGTGAATCTCCGCGACTGCCTGCACTGGGGGCATCTCCAGGACAATCCCCAGCCGCTCATCGTCCCGGCCTCGAACCTCCAGGCGTGCAGCCGGGCCACGCTCCCCAGGCTCCGCGAGGCCTACTACGCCCTGGGGGAGGGGGACCGTCCGATGCTGATTGAGGTCTGGGCGCAGGACCGGCATCTCTCTCAGTGCGACCGCTTCGAGGACCGCCTGGCGATCGTTGCCCGCATGGTTGAGCTGTGGGAAGACGGACAGTACATCGGCTGGCCCCGCTAGGGCCTCCGCGCGCGGGGTCGGTTTCAGCGTGGCGCTGGCGGCGCGGGTCCGCCTTCCGGCAGGCGCCGAGAGGGGCCCGGGCGTCCGTGGAGGGAGCCCCATGCGCGTGACGGAGCGGGGGAGCCCGCGCGCGGAGGTGGAGGGATTCATCCAACGGTTCCCGGACCTGCCGCCGGAGGCCATCGTGAAGGAGGACCTCCTGCGGACGGGGCTCGCCTTCAGCGAGGACGCGCTCCGGATCGCCGCCGGGTTCAAGCCGAAGGCGTATTTTATTTTCTCGTTCGACCTGATTCCGATTGCCCAGATGCAGCAGGAGGAGCATCTGCGGGCACCCGAGGAGATCGCCCTCGAGGGGGGCCCGTGGGGCTTCCGCCGCACCATCGTCTCGGTCCGGGTGAACCCCGCCTCCCCGTATCGGGTCGAGCTCCAGGAGGGGCAGTTCACCCTGACGTTGGAGGGGAGCCCGATCGCCGGCGTGACCTGCCAGCGGACGCCGGCCTACTACGCCCGGACGGCCAAGAACGGGAAGCCGCTGCACGAGATCGCCCCGACGATCGAGTGGGGCTATCTTATTTACCTGACGGTCTTTCGGCTCTGCCAGTACTTCGGGAAGCATGAGGAGTGCCAGTTCTGCGACATCAATGAGAACTATCGGCAGCAGGTGCAGGCCGGCCGGCCGTACACCCAGGTGAAGACCGTGACAGAAGTCATCGAGGCCCTGGAGGTCATCGCCGCGACCGACACGGCGAGTCGGGCCTACACGGTGACCGGGGGGAGCATCACCTCCAGCCTGCAGGGGAAGGCGGAGGTGGATTTCTACGCGCAGTACCCGGCGGCCATCGAGGCGGCGTTTCCGGGCCGCTGGATCAGCAAGATGGTGGTCCAGGCCCTCCCCAAGGACCAGCTGCGGAAATTCAAGGACGCCGGCGTCCAGATCTACCACCCCAACTACGAGGTCTGGGACCCGCGCCTTTTCGATCTCATCTGCCCGGGGAAGGCCCGCTACATCGGCCGGGACGAGTGGATCCGGCGGATCCTGGATGCCGCCACTGTCTTCGGGCCGGACAGGGTGATCCCCAACTTCGTCGCTGGGATCGAGATGTCGAGGCCCCACGGCTTCGCCACGGTGGAGGAGGCGATCGCCTCCACGGCCGAGGGGCTGGAGTTCTTCATGGCCCGCGGGGTCTGCCCCCGGTTCACCACCTGGTGCCCCGAGCCCCTCTCCCTCCTGGGGAGCACCCAGGGCGGCGCCCCCCTGGAGTACCACGCCCGCCTGCTCCAGACCTGGCGGGACACCCACGCCCGCCATCGCCTCCCCGTTCCCCCCGGCTACGGGCCCCCCGGCATCGGCCAGGCGGTCTTCTCCGTCAGCGCCTTCATGGACGTGATCCGCCCGACGGCCTGACGGTCGGCGGCCGCGACCGCCTGAAGGAAGGATCCGGCAACCCAGCCTCACTCGCTTGGGCGCCGAGCGTCAACACCTTTCCGACTCAGGGCACACTAATACAAACGACAGAATCACAGTGACAACGTCCGGGTCCTGTCGCCGGCGCCGCCCCGGCCCCCGGGCCCCGTGGGGAACCCTCCCGTGGTTCCCCCCCTCGGCCACGAGCCGATGGGCCCCCCCTCCGCTACGGGGGCCGTCGGGCGGCATCCGGCGCCACCCGGACCTTGTGTCAGGCAATAGAGCGCCGCACGACCACCAGCGCATACGCGACGGCGCATGACCGGCCTGAGGCGGCGCCCACAGTTGCTCCGGCATCCGCGGATGGCATATAGTCGGCCGAGGGCGAGTCCATGAAGTGCGCCGGCTGTGGGTTTCAGGCACCTCCC
>JAHFDC010000008.1 GCA_023249205.1 Candidatus Methylomirabilota bacterium | reverse complement strand
TCCCCCTGACCCCCGAGCCGCTCCTGCGTCGAATCACGCACCATCTGCAGTAGCCGGGGCCGCCGTCACCCGTCCGCTTCCGCCGCGGCCGGCTCCCCCTCGCTGTTCCCCCGCCGGCCCGCCGGTTCCCCCTCGCCCCCCTCCCTCCCGCCCGTCGGCTGCGGCTCAGCCGCCGCCGCAGGCCCCGGGATCCGGTACGCCTCCCCCAGCCACCGGCCCAGGTCCACCCACTTGCACCGCTCGGAGCAGAAGGGGAACCACCGGTCCTCCGCCGCGGCGAGCGGCCGGTGGCAGATGACGCAGCGGCGAACGCGGGGGGGGGCATCCTCAGGCCGGGCGCACCCGGGTGAGCGGGGTGCGATAGAAGGCCGCGAGGGAGACCACCGTCAGCGCCGCGAGGGTCCCGTAGAGAAGAAGCGGCGAGAAGTGAGCGAAGAAGAGGGTGGCCAGGAGGGGCCCGGCCGCGTTCCCCGAGAAGCGCGAGGTATTGATGAGGCCGATGCGCGCTCCGGGCGCCCCCGCCGCGATCTGGGCGAAGACGATGGGGATCACGCCGGCGATGAGGCCGGTCTGCATGACCCGCAGCGCAGTGAAGAGCCCCACCGAGGCCGGGAGCCAGAGCGCCACCTGGAAGAGGGAGGCCAGTCCACCGGCGACCAGGACGGTCCGCCGCCGGCCGAACCGCCCCGCCGCCCGACTGACCACGACCGCCCCCGCCGCTGCGGCGAGGCCGTACGCGAAGACGATTGCCCCGGCCACACGGACCGCAGCGGCCCCCGGCACCCCCAGCGCGGGCAGGATCTCGGGGAGGACGCTCGGGAGGAAAACCAGTTGCAACGTGGCGGTGAAGCAGACCAACCAGCCGGCCACGAAGCGGCGGCGCGTGATCGGGACCGCGGGCGGACGGGGGCTGAGGCGCTCCACCCAGGGGACCTTCAGCCGCACGGCGAAGAAAGGGACAAGCAGCACGGCCGACCCGAGCAGGAAGGTGGGGGCGAACCCCAGGAGATCCGCCGCGAAGGCCCCCACGAAGGGTCCGGTGATCTGCCCGAGCGTCATGGCGGACTGGAAGAGCCCCACGTTGGAGGTGATCCGCTCGTGGTCGGAGGCTGCGGAGATCAGGATGAGCCCCATGGTGGAGGTCCCCCCGACCATGCCAATCGCCATCCGGAGCAGGAACAGAACGGGGAGGCTCGTGGTGAGGGCGAAGCAGGCGAACAGCACCACCTGAATCAGGAGCCCGACCTCGTAGAGAGCCTTCGGGCTCACCCGGGAGGCCATCCCTCCCCAGATGGGGGCGAACAGGGTGGAGGCCATGCCGGTGACGCCGAGGATGAGCCCGGTCCACAGGAGGGTCGTCTCCCGGTCGTGGGGGCTGATCCGGAGGATATAGAAGGGGAGGAAGACGTAGACGTAGTTCCAGGAGAAGGCGGCGACGAACTGGGCGAAGGCCACCAGCCGCGCGTCCCGGTCGGAGAGGACGGCGGAGCGCTGCGGGTGCCCCAGCAGGAGGCCCGGGATCCACTCGGGGAGGTGCCACATAGCCGACGAAAAAGGGGCGGCAGGCGCCGGCCCCCGCCCCCGAGTCTCTCCCGGTTACCGCTTCTTGACGGCCACCTCCAGGCGCGTGAGAGCCCGCATGAGAGCCTCCTGCGCCCTGACGAAATCCACGGTGCTGTCGCCCAACTTGCCCAGGCGCGCCACTGACCGGTCCCGAGCCGCCTCGGCCCGAGCACTGTCAATCTCCTCGGCTCGCTCGGCCGCCTCTGCCAGGATCGTCACCCGGGTCGGAAGGACCTCGGCGTACCCCCAGGAGACGGCCAGGTGGCGCTCCTCCCCCCGGGTCCTCCGGTAGGTGAGCTCCCCGAACTTCAGCGTGGTCATGAAGGGGAGATGGCCCCCCAGGACGCCGAAGTAGCCCTCGGCCCCGGGGGCGATGACTTCCTCCGCCTCCTCGCTCACCACGAGGCGCTGCGGGGTCACCACCTCCAGCAGGAATGTCCTGGGGATCTCCGCCGTGGCCATGCGCCACCCGCCTCCTACTTGGCGGCGGCTAACTGCTCCGCCTTCTGCCGGGCCTCCTCGATGGTCCCCACCATGTAGAAGGCCTGCTCCGGGAGATCGTCCGCCTTTCCCTCGATCACCTCCCGGAAGCCCTTGATGGTCTCCTTCACCGGAACGTAGCGACCCGCCTGGCCGGTGAACTGCTCGGCCACGAAGAAGGGCTGCGACAGGAACCGCTGGATCTTCCGCGCCCGAGCCACCGCGAGCTTGTCCTCCTCGGACAGCTCGTCCATCCCGAGGATGGCGATGATGTCCTGGAGGTCCTTGTAGCGCTGGAGGATCTTCTGGACCCCCCGCGCAACGCCGTAGTGCTCCTCCCCCACCGCCCGCGGGTCCAGGATCCGGGAGGTGGAGGCCAGCGGGTCCACCGCGGGGTAGATGCCCAGCTCGGCGATCTGCCGGCTGAGGACGGTGGTGGCGTCTAGGTGGGCGAAGGTGGTGGCCGGCGCCGGGTCGGTGATATCGTCGGCGGGGACGTAGATGGCCTGCACCGAGGTGATGGAGCCCTTCCTGGTGGAGGTGATCCGCTCCTGGAGTTCGCCCATCTCCGTCCCTAACGTGGGCTGGTACCCAACGGCCGAGGGCATCCGGCCGAGCAGCGCCGAGACCTCGGAGCCCGCCTGGGTGAACCGGAAGATATTATCAATGAACAAGAGCACGTCCTGCCCCTCCACATCCCGGAAGTACTCGGCCACCGTGAGACCCGTGAGGCCCACGCGCAGGCGGGAGCCGGGCGGCTCCGTCATCTGGCCGTAGACCAGGGCTGTCTTGTTGATCACCCCGGATTCCTTCATCTCCAGCCAGAGGTCGTTCCCCTCCCGCGTCCGCTCCCCCACGCCCGCGAAGACGGAGAGGCCGCCATGCTCCATGGCGATGTTGCGGATCAGCTCCATAATGATAACGGTCTTCCCGACGCCGGCCCCGCCGAAGAGCCCGGTCTTCCCCCCCTTGGTGTAGGGCTCCAGGAGATCCACCACCTTGATCCCGGTCTCCAGCATCTGGGCCGAGGTGGCCTGCTCCTCGAAGGAAGGTGCGTGCCTATGGATTGGATAGCGGATATCGGAGGTGAGGGCTCCCTGCTTGTCCACCGGCTCCCCGATGACGTTCATGATGCGGCCCAAGGTCGCCTTCCCCACCGGGATGGTGATTTGGGCGCCGGTGTCCACGACCCGCATCCCCCGCACCAGCCCGTCGGTCGCCGAGAGGGCCACCGATCGGACCCGGCTCTCCCCCAGGTGCTGGGCCACCTCAAGGACCAGGCGCTGGCTGTAGGAGAAGATGTCGGTGATCTGCTTCTCCGGCACCTCGAGGGCAGTGAAGATGGCCGGGAGCTTGCCCGGAGCGAACTCCACGTCCACCACCGGCCCGATGACCTCCACGATGCGGCCTTCGTTCACGCCATCCTCCTGCCAAATCCGCCCGGGCCTACCCGCTGGCGCGCAGCGCCTCCGCGCCGGCCACCACCTCCAGCAACTCCTTGGTGATCCGCTCCTGCCGTGCCTTGTTGAAGGCGATGGTCAGGACCTCGATCATCTCGCCGGCGTTCTTGGTGGCGTTGTCCATGGCGGTCATCCGGGCCCCGTACTCCGCGGCCAGCGACTCCAGCAGGGCCCGGTAGATCTGCACCTCGATGTGCTTCGGGAGGAGCCGATTCAGGATGACGGCTGCGGAGGGCTCGTACAGGAAATCCACCGGCACCTCCCCCTCCGGCTCCGGCAGCGGCTCGATGGGGAGAAGCTTCACCACAGTGACCCGCTGGGTGGCGGCCGATTTGAACTCGTTGTAGCAGAGGTGGACCTCGTCGGCCGAATCCTCCGCGTAGGCGCGGACCAGCTCCTGGCCGATCTCGGCCCCGTGCTCGTAGGCCAGCCGGTCAAAGAAGTTCACATAGGCGGCCCGGACCGTGACGGGCCGCCGCCTGTAGAAGTCACTGGTCTTCCGTCCGACCACGACGAGCGTCAGGGCCACCTCCGCCTCCCCCTGCTGGCGCAGCCACTCCAGGGAGCGCCGGAGGATGTTGCTGTTGAAGGCCCCGCACAGCCCCCGGTCGGCCGCGATGACCACCAGGACCTTCCGATTGCCCGCCCGGTGGACCAGGAGAGGGTGGGCGGAGCGGTCGGCCCGCAGGGCCAGGCTGGCGAGCACCGCGTCCATCTTGTTGGAGTAGGGACGGGCCGCCAGGATCCGCTCCTGGGCGCGACGGAGCTTGGCCGCCGCCACGAGCTTCATGGCCCGGGTGATCTTCTGGGTGCCCTGGACGCTCCGGATCCGACGCCGGATGTCCTGCAGGGTGGCCACGGATGCTCAGCTCACCGGGGTGGCGACCGCCTCCCCCTTCTTGAGGCGGGCCAGGAAGTCCGCCTTGAACTCGACCACGGCCTTCGTCATCTTCTCCCGGAGGGGATCGGTGATCTCCCCCTTCTCGGCCAGTTCCCGGAGAACCTCGGGCCGGACCGTCTCCACAAACTTGTACAGCTCCTGCTCGAAGGCCGGGACGGCCTCGAGGGGGACGTCGTCCAGGTGCCCGGCAGTGCCGGCGAAGATGATGAGGATCTGCTTCTCCACCGGCAGGGGCGTGTACTGGGCCTGCTTCAGCAGTTCCACCATCCGCTGGCCCCGGTTGAGCTGGGCCTGCGTCGCCTTGTCCAGCTCCGAGCCGAACTGGGCGAACGCGGCCATCTCCCGGTACTGGGCCAGGTCCAGTCGCAGCCGGCCAGCCACCTGCTTCATGGCCTTGATCTGGGCCGCGCCCCCGACCCGGGAGACCGAGAGACCGACGTTGACGGCGGGGCGGATACCACCGAAGAAGAGGTCGCTCTCCAGGTAGATCTGCCCGTCGGTGATGGAGATGACGTTCGTCGGGATATACGCGGACACGTCCCCCAATTGGGTCTCGATGATCGGGAGCGCCGTGAGGGAGCCGCCCCCCAGCTCGTCGTTCAGCTTGGCCGCCCGTTCCAGGAGGCGGGAGTGGAGGTAGAAGACGTCGCCGGGGTAGGCCTCTCGCCCCGGCGGCCGCCGCAGGAGCAGGGAGAGCTGCCGGTAGGACTGAGCGTGCTTGCTGAGGTCATCGTAGATGACCAGAGCGTGCCGCCTGGTGTCCCGGAAGTATTCCCCCATGGCGCAGCCAGCGTAGGGGGCGATGTACTGCAGCGGCGCGGGCTCCGAGGCGGTGGCCACGACCACGATGGTGTACGCCATCGCTCCGCCCTCCTCGAGGCCCTTCACCACCTGGGCCACCGTGGAGCGCTTCTGCCCGACGGCCACGTACACGCAGTGGACATCCTTGCCCCGCTGATTCAGGATCGTGTCCACGGCGATGGCGGTCTTGCCGGTCTGCCGGTCGCCGATGATCAGTTCCCGCTGCCCCCGGCCGATCGGGATCATCGAGTCAATCGCCTTCATCCCGGTCTGGAGCGGCTCCTTCACGGGGCGGCGGTCCACCACCCCGGGGGCGAACCGCTCGATGGGACGGTGCTCGGTCGCCTCGATGGGCCCCTTCCCATCCACCGGCTGGCCGAGGGCATTGACCACCCGCCCCAGCATCGCTTCCCCCACCGGCACCTCGGCGATGCGGCCGGTCCGCCGGACCTCGTCCCCCTCCCGGATGCCCACGTCCTCCCCGAGGAGGACCGCGCCCACGTTGTCCTCCTCCAGGTTCAGGACCATCCCCACCACCTCGCTGGGGAAGAGGAGGAGCTCCCCGGCCATCGCCTTCTCCAGCCCGTAGATCCGGGCGATCCCGTCCCCCACCTCGATGACGGTCCCGGTCTCGGCGACATCCACGGCGGCCGTGAACCCCTGGAGCTGCTGCCGGATGATCTGGCTGATCTCGTCGGCGCGGATCTCTACCATCGGCTCACCCCTTGATCAGGACCTCCCGCATCCTGCGGAGTTGCGTTCTCAGGCTGGCGTCATAGAGCGTGCTCCCCACGCGCGCGACCAGCCCCCCGAGGATGGTCGGGTCCAGCCGTGCCGTAAGCTGGACCTGCCGGCCCGTGGCCGCGGAGAGCCGGCCGGCCAGCGCCTCAACGCTTTCCGCCGGGAGGTGGACGGCTGCCGTCACCTCGGCGCGGACGTATCCCCTCCGCTCATCCACCAGATCCCGGAAGAGACGGGCGATCTCCGGCAGGAGCCCTATCCGCTGGCGTCTGAGGAGCAGGTGGAGCAGGCTCGCAGAGAGGGGGGAAGCAGATCCGCGCTCCGCGGCGGCGGTGAGGGCGGCTTCCTTCCGGGCGGCCGGCACGGCCGGGTTGGCGAAGAAGGCGACCACCTCCTTCCCCGCGAAGTGTGGGGCCAGGGCCTCCAGGTCCGCGGCCACCTGCTCCAGGATCCCGGCTTCGGCGGCGGCCTCCAGCAGCGCCTTGGCGTACCGTCTGGCCAGCCCCCCCCCGATCAATTCCCGGTCCTCACGTCCCGGATGGCCTGTTCCACCAGCCGCCGGTGATCGGCCTCGGTGAGGGCCCGCCCCAGCAGTTTCTCGGCGGCCGCCAGCGAGAGGGTCACCGCCTCCTCCCGCAGGGCGGTTTTCGCCTGCTTGACCTCCTGTCCGATCTCCGCCCGGGCCGCCCCGAGGAGGCGGGTGGCCTCCTCCCGCGATTCCTTCAGAAGGCGCTGGCGCTCCGCCGCCACCTCCTGCTCCATCCGGGCGCGGACCGCCTCGCTCTCCTTCTGGGCCGCGACCAGCCTCGCGCTGTACTCCTCCATCGTTCGGGCGGCGGCCTTGCGCGCCTCCTCCGCCTCGGAGAGGGATCGCTTGATCCCCTCGGACCGCTCCGCCATGAAGGCGGTCAGGGGCTTGAAGAGGAACTTGTAGAGGATGGCGACCAGGATGAGGAAGTTGATGAGTTGCAGCAGGAGGGTCTTGTCTATGTTAATGATGCCGGGTTTGTGCTCGGCCGCTCCCTCCGTGGCGGCGGCCACCAGGGCATCCGGGGCCCCCCAGGCCAGCAGCAGCGCGACCATCCCCAGCGCGATCCACCCTCTCGGCATCGCTCCGCTCCCGCCCGGGGCGGCCGCCCCGGCCCCAAGCAGAACACGGGGCGCGGCATCCGCCAGGCCGCGCCCACGCCGCACAGGCCGCCCTGCTACTCCGCGTCCACCCCGAACCCCTGCCGGAGGGCGCCGGCCACCACCACCACCGGAACGGCCAGCAGTCCGAGGGCAAGACCGATGAGGCTCACCGGCAGATAGACGATGACGAAAAAGAGAGCGAGCCCCGTCAGGCCCAGCCGAAGGAGGGCACCCCGGATGACCCGCACCGGTCGCAGCGCCGTCGCGCGACTCCCCTGCGCCACGGTCCGCGCGATGAGCGAGAAGTTCCCGAGGCTGATGCCGCCGCCGACGGCGAACCCGAGGGCCCAGTCCCAGCGGCCGAAGGCGCTGAGAAGCGCCCCTCCCCCGGCCAGAAGCCCCAGGGCGCCCCGGGCGACGCGCCAGAGGAGTTCCCGCTGCTCTTCCACGCGACGCGCCTTCGGCCACCCTGAGGCGAATGGGGGCGGACGGCCGTCCGCCCCCCAAAAAAGCGGCACAACCTATCATGACGCTTAAAGGACTGTCAAGCGCCGCTAGGCCAGCGCCTCGCGCGCAGCCGTCTCGGCCTGCCTTGCCGCTCCCAGGATCTCGCCGATGATGTCGTCAGGATCAATCCGCTCCGCCTCCCCCTCAAAGGACAGGATCAGCCGATGGCGGAGGGCGGGGTAGGCCACCCGGTGCAGATCCTCCATGCTGACGTGGAACCGTCCGGCCAGGAGGGCCACAGCCTTGCCGGCGAGCACCAGGGCCTGGGTGCCCCGGGGCGAGGAGCCGTACCGGACGTACTTCCTCACGGAGGCCGGGGCCTCGGGGGAGTTCGGGTGGGTCATCAGGGTGAGACGGGCCGCGTGATCCCTCACGTGGGAGGCGATGGGCACGGCCCGGAGGAGGGTCTTGTGCTCCTCCACCAGGGGGCCGCTCAGGACGCGCGTCAGGGTTTCCTCGGCGGCGGCGGTCGTGCGCTCCACGATCTCGCCCAGTTCGGCGCGGGAGGGGTACCGGACCTTCAACTTGAAGAAGAACCGGTCCAGCTGCGCCTCCGGCAGGGGATAGGTCCCCTCCATCTCGATCGGATTCTGGGTGGCCAGGACGAAGAAGGGCGGCTCCAGCGCATGCTGGCTCCGCCCCACAGTCACCGTGAGTTCCTGCATCGCCTCGAGGAGCGCGGACTGCGTCTTCGGCGTAGCCCGGTTCACCTCATCGGCCAGGATCACCTGGCCGAAGAGGGGTCCCCGCTGGAACTGGAACTGGCGCCGCCCCCCCGGGTCCTCCACGACCACGTTGGTCCCGATGATGTCCGCCGGCATGAGATCGGGGGTGAACTGGATCCGGGAGAAGGTCAGGTCCAGGCACCGGGCCAGTGCCTTCACCAGGAGGGTCTTGCCGAGCCCCGGGACCCCTTCCAGGAGGACATGACCGCCGCAGAAGAGACAGAGGAGCGTCTCGCGGACGACCTCCAGGTGCCCCACGATGACCTTTCCGATCTCCGCCTCGATCCTGGCGAACGCCTCCCGGAACGCCGCCCCCTGCCGCTCCACCTGCCGCATCTCGTCGCTCATCCGCCCCTCCGCCTAGCGGCGCTTCTCCTGCTCCGCGGCCCTCTGGCGCATCTTCTTCAGGTGCTGCTCGGCGATGTCAATCCACTCCTTCTCGCCCGGGAGCTCCGAGGCCACCTTGATGTACTCCTCCCAGCGGGCCACCGCCTCCTTGGGGCTCACCTTCTCGTACGCCAGGGCGAGGGCGTACAGCGCCCCGGGGTGCTTCGGCTTCAGGGCCAGCGCCTGCCGATACCCGACAATGGCTTCGGAGTAGAGCCCCTTCTCCTCGTACAGGTCGCCCAGGCCGATGTGGGCCTCCACGAAGGTGGGCTCGATCGCGAGGGCGCGCTGGTAGGCCTCCACCGCCTCGTGGTAGAGCCCCTTCTCCGTGTACAGGATCCGGGCCAGGCTGTAGTGGACCCGGGGGTTCAGCGGATCAATGCCCAGGCCCCGCCGGTACTCCCGGATCGCCTCGTCGAAGCGCCCCGTGGCCGAGAGCGCATCCCCCAGCCCCACGAAGGCATCGGCGTAATCCGGATCGGCCTCCACCGCCTTGCCATATGCCTCCACCGCCTGCTCGTAGAGGCGGCGGGGGCTCTTGGCCAGAAGGTCCGCCAGGGACTTGTAGGCCTCGGCGAACCCGGCGTCCACGTGGATGGCCCGCCGGTAGGCTCCGGCGGCCCGCCAGCGGCTGGAGGCCGCCTCGTGGGCCTCGCCCTGCCGGAAGAAGGCCAGGGCGAAGGTGGGGTCAATTTCGCCGGCCTGGGCGAAGGCATCCGCCGCCTGCTCAAGCCCCTCGGTCGTCCCCGCGCGCAGCGCCGCGCGGCCGCCCGCGTAGCGGCGCAGCGCCGCCACCGAGGGAGTCGGGCGCTGGAAGGCCTGCGCAAGGCGCCGCTCACCCGCAGGCCCCAGGGTCACGCCCACGAACTTCGCCAGGGCCCTCCCCATCCGTTCCAGCACACGGGAGCCCTCGGCCCATGTGACCGAGGTCGCGGGGAAGGCCTCCTCCCGGACCCGCGCTGCCCGCACATCCAGGAAGGTCGCCCCCAGCGAGAGCCGGTCCCCGTCCACCTGGAAGGTTCCCAGAAGGGCGGCTGCCGCCCCGAGGCCCCGGGCCACCTCGGCGGCGGCGGCCGGCTCAAGCGGCGCCCCCCAGGTAGCCTGCCGCGCCGTCAACGCACTCGCAGCCGCCTGGGGCTCCGTCACGCGGAGGCCGAAGGTGCGGCCGAGGCCCCAGGCCAGGAGATCCATGAGCCCCTCTCCCAGGAGCGGGTCCGGCGCCTCCGACGACCCCGTGAAGGGGACCAGCAGAATCACGAACCGTGGCGCGGGCGCCTCCGCCTGCACCGGCACTGCCGCGAGGAGCAGGGAGAAGAGGACCGCTCCAGCTAGATGCCGTCTGGTTCTCATCTCCACCTCCTCCCCCGGACGACCGTGACGGCCATCCCTGGTCCCTCCCCCCGGCCCTCCCGGCCTCCCGCCGGCCCACTCCCGGCCCGTCGGAGGCGCCGGGCCGCCACCTCCGCCAGGAAGAGCAGGAGGGCGGCCACGAGGAAGAACGGCCAGGTGTCGCGCGGCTGCCGGCTGAGCCGCCGATTCAGCCGGAACGCATCCTCCGGCTTCTCCAGGATTCCGCCTCCCGTGAGGGAGGTCAGCCTGGCCAGGAGGGCCTGGTTGACTGCCCGGTTCCTGTGCTCCGGGGAGTAGGGGAGGACGAGGCTGCCGATCTCGGAGCCGATCATCGTCCCCTCCCGGCGCTGGGCCACGCCGATGAGATAAGCCCCCTGTTCCTCCGCCGGAAAGGCCCCCTCGTACTGCCCCGGTGCCACTTGCCTGAGCGGGATCACCGTCCGGCCCCCATCCGGGCCGACGATGCCCGCCTCGGCCTCGATGAAATTGATGAACTCCCCCTGCGGGTTGGCTGCCTCGAGACTCACGGTCCCCTTGCCGTCCCGGATGGCCACGTGGGTCACCACGTCCGCCCGATCCTTCGTCCGTAACGTCCACCGGACCATCTGCGCCACGAAACGGCCGAATGGGGGCCAGCGCAGCCACAGGACGCCCCACTTCGCCTTGAAGTCAGAGGTGAAGGCCGCGGCCCGACCCACCCCGAAGCGCCAGGCGGCCAGGACCGGGTCCCCCTGGGGCGAGGCCAGGAGAACCTCCGCGGTGACCTTCGGGGTGGTGGCCACGTAGCCGCCCAGCGGCGGGACCTCCCGCCAGTCAATGTTCCGGAGTATCTCGTGGTGGGTATGGGTCAGCACGGGCCGGAACGGGCGCTCGATGATGGCCGACTTGCTCGCCAGCTGGGCCTCCAGCGTGAAGATCCGGGGGATGCTCTGGGGATCTTCGGTGAAGTAGAAGCGGCCCCGCCCCCACCGGCTGATGTCCCGCATGAGCCGGACATCGGCGTCCCGCCCGATGGCGACGGTGGAGACCGTGATCTTGTCCTTGGTCATCCGGCGGACGAGGCCGCCGAAGTCGGCCGCAGCCGCCTGCCCGTCCGACAGGACGATGAGGTGCTTCAGGAGCGCGTCCCGGGCGTAGAGGGTCTCGTAGGCCTCCTTGAGGGCCGGGAACATGTCGGTGCCGCCCCCGGACTTGATGGAGGCGATCTCATC
>JAHFDC010000007.1 GCA_023249205.1 Candidatus Methylomirabilota bacterium | reverse complement strand
GGACCAGGAGCGGCACTCCCAGGAGGAAGAGGAGCGCCAGGGGGTTGCCGAAGCTCATGCCAGCACCCCCCCGTGCGTCAGGTGGGTGAGGACGAAGTCTTCAAAGGGCAGTGCCGTGCTGATCCGGAGGTAGTCCGCCCCGCTGCGGCGGCAGAAGTCCTCCGCGCGATCGCACAGGGACTGCAGGTTCTCCAGGTAGCGCCGCCGGGTCTCGGGGGTGAGGACCACCTCCCGCCGCTCCCCGGTCTCCGCGTCGGTGAGGAGGAGGTCTCCCGTGACCGCAGGGTCAAGTTCGCCCGGGGTGACGAGGTGGATCAGAACGGCCTCGTAGCCGCGCCCGAGCAGCGCGGTGAGCCCCGCCTCGAAGCCGCTCCCGTCGAGCAGGTCCGTGAAGAGGATCGCCAGTCCTGGCGAGCGCGCCTGGCGCGCGTAGGCCGTGAGAGCAAGGTTCAGGTTGGTCCCCCCCCGCGGCGTGAGCCCTTCGAGCTGCTTCAGGACCGTGAAGATCTGGGATCGGCCGCGCAGGGGTCGGGAGAGGGCGGCGAGCCCCTCCCCCAGGATGCCCAGGGCGGCCCGTTCGTGGCCGGAGAGCGCAACAAAGGCGAGGGCGGCGGCGGCCCGCGCCGCGTAGAGGAGCTTCGACGGCTCGCCGAAGGCCATCGAGCGGCTGGCGTCCAGGAGGAGGTGCAGGCAGAGATCCTCCTCCTCGATGAAGAGCTTCAGGATGAGCCGGTCCAGCCGGCTGAAGATGTTCCAGTCCAGATACCGCAGGTCATCCCCGGCCGCGTAGGGACGGAAGTCATGAAACTCGACCCCGCTCCCCCGCTTTGGCCCGCGCCGCTCCCCCTTCCCCCTCCCGCGCATGCGCTTGCGGGAGACCAGGTCCAGGATCTCCAGTTTCCGGCGGAACTCGGGGTGGAAGATGCTACGCGGCACCCATCTCCCGGCGCCGAGGGGCGTCCCTAGCGCTGGGCCTCCAGGGCGTCAAAGTACCGCTTGACCTGCTCCCGGTAGTCGGGGGGGATCGCTTCCTTGGTGAGGGCCTCCTCCATCATCTGCCGGTAGCGGGTCAGCACCTGGGTGTGGGGGAGGCGGGAGGCGCCCCGGTCCCCGCGGCCCACCACATTGGTGTTGTAGGACTCGGTCGAGCCGTCCCGCACCTGGCCCCGGAGCGCGGTATCCACACCCTCGCCGCGCGGGCGCAGGGTGGCGAGCCCGCGGGTGCCGGGGGAGGGGCTGGTCCCGGGCAGGGAGCCGGCGTCCCCCATCCCCTCGAAGTCCATTCCAAAGCCCTCGAGACCCTCCGGCCCCTCCTCTCCCCCCAGGGAAGGCAGAGGGCCGACCCCTTCCCGATCTCCCCTGTCCCGGCCCCCGCGACCCTCCCGCTCGCGGAGGCGGGAGAGGGCCCGGTCGAGATTCCGGAGGGCTTCCTCCCGGGTGCCGCCCATCCCCCCCTCCGGGTCGCCCGAGAAGTCATCGGCGTACAGCCCGCTCCCGCCGCGCCTCCCCATCCGGTCAATCTCCGACAGGAGACGCCGCAGTTCCTCGGCGGAGAGATCCTTCAGGGACCGCTCCCCGAGCATCTCGCGCATTCGGCCCACGGCCACCTGGTAGGGCGTGCGGGTGAAGCCCTGCTTCAGGTCGGGGATGGAGTCCGACTTTCCGAGGAGCTTGAGCCGCTCGTCCCCTTCCCGGATGAAGGAGCCGAAGTCGGGCCGCCGGCCGGAGAGGGGGGTGTCGCGGAACTCGGCCGCGCCCTCGCCGCCGACGTGGGTGGGTGGGACGAAGGTCCGGCTCATCCCCCGGTCGCGCGGTCGTGCAGCCTCCGCCAGGGCTGGCGGCTCTGCCCGGGGAGACTGGGGGATCCTCCGCTCCGGGACCGGCTCCTCGCCGCCGGCCGCCGGAACTCCCGTCGCCTCCACCGGGGCCGACCGGTTCCAGAGAACGGGCGGAAGGGCCAGCAGAAGGAGTGCGCCGCTCAGGGCCGCGCCAGCCCACGCGAGATCCCGGACGGGCAGCCTGAGGGGAAGGGCCCGGCGGACGTCCGGAATACTGGCCGCCGCTTCGGCCAGCGCGAGCAGTTCCGCCGCGCTCCGGGCCTGGCGACGGGAGAGTTCGACACCGGTGGCCAGGCGATCCTCCAGGTGGAGGCGCGCGTCCAAGAGACGGGCGGAATCAAAGGCGTCAAGCCGCCGGAGCAGGCCAACGGCAAATCCACCGATGAGGCCAAGCGTGGCCAGCCCTCCCAAGAGGAGGGGGGGCGACAGGGGCAGGAGGCCGCGGGCCGGAAGGAGCGGGAGGCTGAGAAAGAGGCAGCAGGCGAGCCCGCGGACCGCCAGCCGCAGCCCCCGGAGGACCCGGATGCGCCAGCATGCCCTTCGCAGGGTATCCCCCATCAGCCTCAACCCTCCGCACGCGGGGGGCGGGTGAGCCAGGCGCGCGCGACCATCCCGCCCCCCACGACCAGGTCCGGCTCCTCCGCGTCGTAGAAGGCGGCAATCTGGCCCGGCGACACCGCCCGAAGGGACTCCTCGAACCGGACAATCACCGTCCCTGGCTCCCCGGGCAGGAGGACGGCGGGGCGGGGAGGTTGGCGGTGGCGAGTTCCCACCAGGGCACGCCGTGGGGTCCGAAGCCCCTCGAAGGGGATGAACGTTGCCCCCCCCACCTCCACCGCATCCACCAGGAGGTCGTCGGCCTCGCCCACGATCACCGCGTTCTCCTCCGCGTTGAGCGCCACGACGAAGCGGGCCGCCCCGCCCCCGAGGCCCAGGCCCCGGCGCTGTCCGACCGTGTAGGCGGCGATGCCGCTGTGCTCGCCCAGGATGCGGCCCGCACGGTCGCGGATGGGACCGGGTCGTGCAGCCTCCGGCGCCCGCTCCCTCAGGAAGGCCCGATAATCGCTCCCGGGGACGAAACAGATTTCCTGGCTCTCCTCCTTCTCGGCCACCGGCAGCCCGCGGGCGGCGGCCAGGGCCCGGACCTCATCCTTGTGGAGGTCCCCCACGGGCATGAGCGCGTGCGACAGCTGTGCCTGTCCCAGCCCGCAGAGAAAGTACGACTGGTCCTTCTGCGGATCCGTCGCGCGCCGGAGCAGGGCCCGTCCGGTGGCGGGATCGCGCCCGATGCGCGCGTAGTGTCCGGTGGCGACCTTCGCGGCCCCCAGCCGCCGCGCGGCGGCGAGGAGCGAGCCGAACTTCACGTGCTGGTTACAGGCGAAGCACGGGTTCGGCGTGCGTCCCGCGAGATAGGCGGCCGTGAAGGGCGCGATGACGGTCCGGTCGAACGTCGCCTCGTGGTTCAGCACGAAGTGGGGGAGGCCGAGGAGGCGGGCGGTGAGGCGGGCGTCGTCCGCGTCCCGCGCGGTGCAGCAGCCGCGGGTGAGGGTACCGCTCCCGTCGCGGGGGGCGAGGCGGAGGGTCACCCCCACCACCTCGTAGCCCGCCTCTTTGAGCAGGGCGGCGGCGACGGCCGAATCCACGCCCCCGCTCATCGCCGCCACGACCCGCTCGGCCATTCGCCCCTTTCCTTACTCGGCCGCCCCGCTCTCCTCCGACTTCAGCGCGGCGCCCGCCTCGGGCTCGACCATGAGACACGTCCCGCTGAAGACCGCACCTTCGGCGATGATGAGCGACGGGGTCGTGATGTTCCCCGACACCACGCTGGATGCCAGGAGCTCCACCCGCTTCATGGCCCGGATATTCCCCACGATGCGGCCGCTGTTCACGACGGTCCCGACCTCCACCTCCGCCTTGAGGAGTCCGGGTTCCCCCACGATGAGAAGGTCGTCCCCGACCACCTCGCCCTCGACGTGGCCGTCAATGCGGACCGTCCCCTGGAAGGAGAGAACCCCCCTGAACTCGGTTCCCTCTCCGAGGAACGCCTTGATTTCCGCTGGCCTCACCGGCCCCCGGTTCTTCCCCATGGACCGCGTCCGATCCCTCCGGCGTAGGCGAGGTAACTCTAGTGAAAATCGCGCGTTACGCTACCACAGTTGCCCTGAACTGTCAAACGCGCATCGGCGGAGCCACCGCGCGGTCCTGCCGGAGGAGAGGCCGTCGTCATGAGGGATCGGCGACGGGTCCGGGGGAGGCGAAGGGACCGCGTAGCGGAGGCTGCGGGCCCGGCGAGCGCCTGGGATTCCTCGGCGGCGCGCTACGCGCCGGGCGCCCTCTTCAGGCGCTCGTGGAAGAACCGCAACAGGCGATCCTCCAGTTCCGGTGGAATATCCTCGCAGGCGACCTCGCGGATGAGGCGGGTCGTGGTGCGATAGGTCTTGAGGAAGCTCAGGCACGGGGGGCAGTCGGCCAGGTGCTGATCGAGGTCGCTCGCCACCTCGGGCGGAAGCTGCCCCTCGAGGTAGTCGGCCAGGAGGTCAACCAGCTCCTTGCAACTTCTCATGCCTGCGGGCCCCCGGCCTCGAAGGTGGTCGCCAGCCGCTCCCGGAGGGCGAGGCGCGCCCGGTGCAGCCGGGATTTGACCGCCAGGACCGTAGCCCCGAGAACCTCCGCCACCTCCTGGTTCGAGAGGCCCTCGATGTCCCGGAGGACCACCACCGCCTTGTAGTCCGGCGGAAGGGCCGCGATCGCGTCCTGCACGACCCGCCGGCGCTCGGCGGCGAGGAGCCGATCCTCCGGCACCTCCGACCAGTCGGCCACCGGCCGGGCGTGATGGCCGTCCGCGGCGAAGGCGGGCCCTGCGTCCTCGATGGAAAGGTGCTGTCCGGCCGGGCGCGCCCGGAGCTTCATCAGGGCGGCGTTGGTGGCGATCCGATACAGCCAGGTGCTGAAGGCTGCCCGCCCGTCGAAGTCGCCGATCTTCCGGTACACGGCCAGAAAAACATCCTGCGCGGCCTCCTCCGCATCCTGTGCGTTGCGCGTGATGTTCATCGCTAGGCGGTATACCTTTCCCTGGTGCCGCTTCAGGAGCGCCGCGAAGGCCTCTTCGTCCCCGCGCTTCAGGCGCTGCACCAGCGCGGCGTCCCCCGCGTGCCCCCCGGTCGTGAGCGCCATCGGGCCCGACCCCTCTCCCTGGCCCCCCACGCCTCCTCCGCCCGTGCGGGGGCGCTACGCGACCGGCTCGCCGGAGATGGCCTCCACCACGCGCGTCAGGTCCTCGTCAGAGAAATAGTGCACCTCGATCCGGCCCCCCGCCCCCCCCGGGATGATCGCCACCTTCGTCGCCAGGCGCTGCCGCAACCGATCCTCCAGGGCGCTCAGGTTGGGGGAGAGGTGCCTCCGGGGGAGCCTCCCGGGGACCGGTCTGCGTCTGAGGCGGCGAACGAGACTCTCGGCCGCCCGGACCGTGAGCCCCCGCTTGACAATCTGCTCGCGCAGGCGGAGCTGCTCTGAGGCCTCCTCCAGGGCCAAGAGGGCCCGGGCATGCCCCGCCGTGAGCACACCTGCCATCAGGTCCTGCTGGATCCTCGTGGGCAAACGGAGGAGTCGGAGGGCATTCGCCACAGAGGAACGGTCCCGGCCGACCCGCCGGGCCACCTCCTCTTGGCTGAGGCCGAACTCCTCGGTGAGCCTCCGGTACACCTCCGCCTCTTCGATGGGATTGAGGTCCTCGCGCTGGATGTTCTCGATGAGGGCCAGCGCCAGCATCTCGCTGTCGCTGACCTCTTTGATGATGGCCGGGATCGTTGTGATTCCTGCCAGTCTCGCCGCCCTGTGGCGGCGCTCACCCGCGACGAGTTCATACCCGTCTTGTGTTTGGCGAAGGATTACCGGGGCGAGAACCCCGTGGGATCGGATTGAGGCCGCGAGCTCTTTTAACTTTTCGTCGTCAAAGGTTTTCCTGGGCTGAAAGCCCGATGACCGGATCGAGTCCAGGGGGATCTGTCGAATCCCACGCTCCTCTGGGACCCCGCTAGGAATCAGAGCCTCAAGCCCCCGACCGAGAGCCTGGCGCTGCGCCATGGATCACCTCCTCGGCTAGACTGAGATACGCCTCCGCTCCCGCAGACCTGATGTCGTAGAGCAGGATGGGCTGCCCGAAGCTCGGTGCCTCACTCAGGCGGATGCTCCGCGGGATGACCGTTGAAAAGACCGGGCCCGGGAAGTTTCGCCGCACGTTCTCGACAACCTGCCGGGCAAGGGTCAGCCGCCCGTCATACATCGTCAGGAGCCCTCCCTCAATGGCCAGCTCGCGGTTCAAGCCCATCCGGACGAGCCGTATCGTCTCCAGGAGCCGCCCCAGCCCCTCGAGAGCATAGTACTCGCACTGGATCGGGATGAGAACCGAGTGCGCGGCGGTGAGTCCGTTCAGGGTCATCAAGCCAAGGGAGGGGGGACAGTCGAGCAGGATAAAGTCAAACTCAGCAACGAGATCCGCGAGGGCGTGCTTCAGGAGGGACTCGCTCCCGGACCTTCCAACCAGTTCTACCTCAGCGCCGATGAGATCGGGTTTCGACGGAAGGACCGAAAGGGCCTGAAGGGCAGTCTTCTGAATAGCATCCCTGGCCCGGGCCTTCCCGATCAGGACCTCATAGATGCTAGGCCCTCCGAAGTCCTTCGGGATTCCAGCGCCAGATGTTGCATTCGCCTGGGGATCCAGGTCCACGAGGAGGGTGTCTTTCTCGGCGACAGCAAGAGAGGCTGATAGATTGACCGCCGTCGTGGTCTTGCCGACACCCCCTTTCTGGTTGGCTATGGCAATGATGCGAGCCATTTAGGCCCCCCTTGGGGGGCGATTGGTACTATCAGCTCAGGAAGGTTGATTTGGGAAACGCTACCACAGTCCAGCCCAGTCGCCAAGAAAAAGCTGATGTCGCCGATGTTTCACGTGAAACACCCCCCTCAATGGACTAAGCCAACCGCAGGCTATGGCCGCACCGAGGCGCGATATGTTTCACGTGAAACATCCAGCCTCTTAATCACTGCCACCGTATCCTCCGGGAGGAGCGATGTGCCGGGAATAGTCGTAAATTCAATAGGTAGCAAAGTTTGCGGGGGCGCGCCGGATGGCGGCTCCTTTCTCTTCCCTTGAAGGAGTAATAGATAGCCCATGGGGGCAAGCAGCGGAATTAGAAGGGCAATCGCCTCTGGCAGGGGTGCCAGGGCCCGTGCGGCCACTACGTCAAATGATCCCAGAATGGCCGGGTCGTCGCGGAGCACCTCGACCCGGCCCCGCAGACAGGAGATCCCATCCAGCCCGAGAAGCCGGATCGAATGCAACAGAAATGACGCCCGGCGCCTGGAGGCCTCGATCAGGGTAACCCTCAGATCCGGTCTCGCCACCTTCAGGGGAATCCCGGGAAACCCTGCGCCGCTTCCCACATCGGCCAGGCTGATCCTGTCCCCCTTCGGCAGGAGGGGAAGTAGCCTCAGAGAGCGGAGGATCCCCTCTCGGATGATCTGCTCTGGCTCCCTGAACCCGGTGATGTTGACCCGCTCCCTCCAACGGGCGACTTCGGCCGCGTACGCGAGGAGCTGCTGGATCGCCTTCACTCCCAGGGAGACGCCGATCTCCGCAAGTCCTCGGGCCAAGAGGGCCGGCAGAGCCGGTCCGCTCACCGTCGCTCCCACGCGAGACACCCCTCCCGGAGCGGGAAGGCGCGGTCCGAAGGGGCAACGGGTTCGCCGGCCATGGGGCAGCTAGGCCTCCGCTGCTGTCGGCTTCTGGGGGAACCGGTTCATGTAGTACTGGTGGCCGATCTGCAGGATGTTGCTTCCCAGCCAGTAGAGGACGAGGCCGGAGGGGAAGCTCCAGAACATGAAGGTGAAGAGGGTGGGCATCATGTAGAGCATCATCTGGGCCTGGCGGGGGTCGCCGGCCGCGGGGGTCATCTTCTGCTGGATGAACATGCTGGCCCCCATGAGCAGCGGGAGGACGCGGACCGCGAGCCCCTCCCCGACGAACGGGATCGCGAATGGAAGGACAAAGAGAGCATCCGGCACCGAGAGGTCGTTGATCCAGAAGATGAAGGGGGCCCGCCAGAGCTCTACCGAATTGCCCAGGGCGTTGTAGAGCGCAATAAAAATCGGGATCTGAATCACCATCGGGAGGCACCCCCCGAGGGGGTTCACCCCGTGGCGCTTGTACAGTTCCATGGTCTCCTGGTTCATCTTCTGGGGGTTGTTCTTGTGCCGCTCCCGGATGGCGGCCACCTTGGGCTGCAGCATCTGCATCGCCCGCATGGACTTCAGGCTCGTCTGGGTGAGCGGGAGGAACACAACCTTCTGGAGGAGGGTGATGATCAGAATCACAACCCCGTAGTTCCCCGTGAAGCGGTACAGGAACTTCATCAGGTAGAGGGCCGGCCGGGCTAAGAAGTCGAACCAGCCCAAATCCACCAGTTGCTCCAGATCCCGCCCTGCCTCCCGCAGCCGCTCCACCTCCTTCGGGCCGCCGAAGAAGTCCAGCGTCACCACCCGCTGGGTCCCCGCCGGCAGCGCCGTCCCGGCGAAGCGGAGCGCCGCGATCGGCCGATCTCCGGACCCCCTCCCGAAAACCGCCGCCGGGCTCCCCCCCGACGCGACCAGCGCCGCCGCGAAGTACGTGTCCTGAACTGCCGCCCAGGCCACCTCCCCCTTCTGGACCGCCTCCTCCTTGAGCTTGCTAACGTCCTCCGTGACCCGCTTGCCCCCCACCAGTGCCACCGCCTGGGGCGCGTGCCCCGCCACCTTCGCCGTCCCCCGGAAGCCGGGCCCCCACGCCACCCGCAGGTTGGGCGTCACGGCCCCGCCGCCCCCGTTGAGGAGGCGCAGCTCCAGGGCCGCGAGGTATCTGCCGGGTTGCAACGTGAACTGCCTCTCAAGGATCAGCCCACTCTCCTCGACAGACCGGAAGGCCACCACCTGGGCCTCGCCTGGCCCCTCCCCCGGGCGCCTCACCACCTCCAAGAGCTGGTCGGGACCCCCTCCCCCCTCGACCCATGCCGCCAGGGAGAGTGGCGGTTCTTCGGGGCCGGCGGCGGGGGCCAGGTCAACGGGCCGCCCCGCCTCATCGGTGTAGTGCTTGATCCGCCAGGCCCGTACGGTCCCGCCGCGGTTCGTCAGCGTGACCTGCAGCAGGTCGGTCTCCAGGTGGATCTGCTCTTCCCGCGCTGGCTGCGCCACGCGCACCGGCAGGCGAGCCCCACCAGGGGAAGGCCCCGGCCTAGAGGCCGCCGCCTCGGGCGCTACCGGGGCTTCGGTGGGCCTCTCTTCCTTCTGGCGGGGCGCTCGGGAGACAAATACCAGTTGGTAGACAAGCAGGATCAACACTGCCAGGGCGCTCGCCAGAAGGGCGCGCTTCTCCATGTCGCCCACGGGGGGCCTCCTTCTGGGGCGCTCAGCACCACCAGAGGCACCCGGTCCCGCCCTACGGGACGGGGTCGAACCCGGAGCCCCCGAATGGGTGGCACCGGAGGAGCCGCCGCACGGCCAGCCAGCCTCCCCGCCAGAGGCCGCGCCGCTCGAGCGCTTCGCGGGCGTACGAGGAGCAGCTCGGCAGGAAGCGGCACGCTGGGGGAAGGGTCGGGGAGAGGAGGGCCTGGTACGCGCCGATGAAGCCGGCGGCGGCTCTAGCGGGCAGGCGTCTGAGGCGGAGCACGCCTCGTCCCTCCCGCGGCGGCGGCGGCGGTGGCCTGGATGGCCTCGGCAACGGCACGGCCAAGGGCAGCGCCAACAACGCCACCCAGCGCCCTGTTCGCCACGGCGACGACGTCCGTGCCGAGCGGAAATGCATTGCGGTGCTGGCGGAAATGCTCCCGCAAGAGCCGCTTGACGCGGTTGCGAAGGGCCGCGCCGCCGACGCGCCGCCCCACCGTGAAGCCGAGGCGCACCGCTTTCCCCTCGCCCCGGGTGACATGGAGGACGAACGGCCCCGAGCTGAGGCGCCGTCCGGTCCTGAGGGCGCGGGCAAGGTCCGCCCTCCTGAGAATCCGGGCGGCCCGCGGGAAGCGGTTCTGCCCCCCCTGCGGGGATCTCAGACCGTCAGGCGCCGGCGTCCCTTTGCCCGTCGGCGCTTGAGGACGTTCCTCCCGCCCGGCGTGCTCATCCGCTTGCGAAATCCGTGCGTCCGTTTGCGCTTGCTCCGATCAGGCTGGTAGGTGCGTTTCATCGCGTCCCCGGAGTGGGCTGGTCAGTCCTTGTGTGGCAAGCGGTTACCTTAGCGGGGGTGGGCGGTACTGTCAAGGGCAAAGGTTGGGGCGGCACCAAAAATCCATTGCGAGGGACCCGGGGCCTGTGGTATTTTTCGAACCAAGAGGATCGGCTTGAAGTGCGCGAAATTACAGGGGTCTCTCGTGGCGGCTGAGAACCCCGGGGGCGCTGCAGCCATGGTGAAGCCTGGGATTCTTCGACGAGCACGTCTTTATCCACAGATGTGGATAATCGTGTGTGTAAGTGCTAGTCGGGTTGTGCCGTGTTTTTCATGGGGTTATGGAGGCCCCCCCGTCGCTGCCGCCGCAAGAGCCCCGCACTAGCCGGGACACGTTGACTGCCCTGTGGAGGAGCACCGGAATTACTCGTGCTGCCGGGTCCGCTGGGCGACACCCGCGTTGGGCAGCGCCTATATTCACAGCATGGGTTGCGTTGGGTCGCTGTGAATCCACAGGTCGTTCCAAGACGCACGGCGGCCCCCGGCCGGGCTCTTCTCCTGTTCTGAACAGAAGCCACAAGACTACTGGTGCTATTACTATTTTCTGAGATAATTATACAGTCATGGGGAGTGTGCTCACAACTTTGCGGGTAAGGGAAGCGAGGCGCTAACAATGCATATTCGGATTCAGCGAGGGGATTTCCTCTCCACACTTGCTCAGGTCCAGGGGGTAGTGGAAGCGAAAAAAACACTCCCAATCCTCTCTCACCTTCTCCTGGAGACAGGTGAAAGTGGCCTGAACGTGTTCGGGACTGATCTTGACGTGGGGATCCGAAGCGCGACACCCGCTGAGATCCTGGCGCCGGGCGCCATCGCCCTCTCTGCGAAGAAGCTTTACGAGATCATGCGGGAGCTCCCGGAGGCTCCCGTGGAGCTGCGGGTCCAGGAGGATCTCAACGCGGAGATTATCTGCCAGCGCTCCCGGTTCAAACTCAAAGGCCTCCCCAAAGACGAGTTCCCGGCTCGCCCAACGATTGCAGCGGAGGGGGGCCTCGGCATGTCCTCCGAGACGCTGCGGAGCATGATCCAGCGGACGGCGTTCGCGGTCTCGTCCGACCAGACGCGCTACACACTCACCGGTGCACTACTGCAGGTCACATCGGCAGAGGCGCGAATGGTCGCCACCGACGGCCACCGGCTCGCAGTGGCTCGCGCGCCGCGAGACCGGGTGACCGGGAACGGCCTGACCGAGGCACTCCTCCCCCGCAAGGCGCTTTTGGAGGCCTCAAAGGCTC
>JAHFDC010000116.1 GCA_023249205.1 Candidatus Methylomirabilota bacterium | reverse complement strand
CTCTGGGAGACCTCCGACGCGGCCTCGGTGGGGTGGAAGGCCCTGGCCGTCAACCTGAGCGACATCGCCGCGATGGGGGGCCGGCCCCGCTACGCTCTGGTGGGGCTCTCGGTCCCGCCCCGCACCCCCGTGTCCCGCCTGGACGCGCTCTACCGGGGGCTCCGGCGGGCCGCGCGCGCCTTCCGGGTCCTGCTGGTAGGCGGCGACGTGTCGGCGACGAGCGGGCCGCTCACCGCAGCGGTGACCGTTCTCGGGGAAGCGGGAAACCGGCTTCTCACGCGGGCGGGGGCGCGGGTCGGGCAGACCCTCTGGGTGACGGGACGTCTGGGAGGCTCCGCGGCAGCGCTCGCTGCGCTCTCCCGAGGGTACAGGGCGGCGCGCGAGGCGGGGGGGACAGGACGGGGTCGCCCGGTGCCGGCCCGGATCGCCGGGGCCGTCCGGCGCGCCCTGACGCGCCACTTCCGGCCCCGTCCGCGCCTGCGGGCGGGAGCCGCGCTGGCCCGGCGCGGCCTGGCCAGCGCCGCCATCGACGTCAGCGACGGCCTCGCGGCCGACCTGGCGCACCTCTGCGAGGCCAGCGGGGTTGGCGCCCTGGTGGAGGGGGCGGCGGTCCCGGTAGACGAAGCGGCCGCGACGCTCGGCCTCTGGCTCCGCGCGGATCCGCTCGCGTGGGCCCTCAGCGGTGGGGAGGACTTTGAGATCCTCTTCACCAGCTCCGCTCCCCCGGCCACGGTCCGGAAGACCCTGGCGCGCACCGGCGCGCCGGGCCCCACGGCCATCGGCCGGATCCTGCCGGCGAGCGCGGGCCTGAACCTCCGCCAGCCGGACGGAACACTCTCCCCGCTGCGGGGGGGATTCGATCACTTTCGCTGACACCACCCTTTCGGCTTGACAGCCGCCGGCCTGTCCGATAGATAAAGGGCAACCCTTGCCTGCGCCAAAACGGGGCCGAGTGAAGACCCCGCCCCGGGCCGCACCACCCGAATAGCGCCAGGAAGATCATAGAAAGCACTCTGGGAAGGGAGGGCATCATGCGGTCTCATCGTGCATTTGCGCGGACCTGGAGCGTCTGCCGGAACCTGGCCGAGAGCTGGCGGACGGGACTGACCATCTTCGCTTTCACGAAGACCGGCGCCATGGGGCGGATCCGTGTCGCGCCCCCGGCGGTGCTGGCCGCGCTCCTGCTCCTGGCGGCAGCGGCGCTCCTCTCGGGCGGCCTTATCCAACATGCTGCGCGCTATACGATGGAATTGGCCCGCACCGTGCGCCTGGAGCGGGCAACCGTGCGCCTGGAGCGGGAGAACGTCGAACTGATCTCGCGGCTCGCAGCCCAGGCGGAGCAGTTGAGCCGCCTGGTCCAGGAGGTGGGCCGTCTCCGGGAGTTGGAGGCGGTGATCCGGACCATCTCTGGGATGGAGAGCGCGGGGGAGCAGCCGCTCATCGGAACCGGCTATGGCGGCCTCGAGGGCCGGGCGTTGCGTGAGCAGCTGCCGGAGTAGCGGCGAGGGCCCGTCGGGAAGGCCCGCGGGCTGAGTCGGTCAGGGTTGCATCATCTCCTTCGCTTCGCCCTCCAGGTTGTCCGGCAGAACGTCCATCCGCACGGCTGCAATTTGCTCGCCCGTCCGCTTCACCCTCTTCCCCGTCTGAGTGCGCGCCCGCCCGAGGTGCTGGAGCACATGGCCAGGCCGGCGGCTCTCAGGAACCGCGGGTGCGGCCGCTTCGGGAGCCGGGGCCCCGGCGCCTCCGCGTAGTTCAGCGCGCAGACCCTGCCTCCTCGTCCAGCGCTCTGCCCCAGCCGGTGCCCGCGAACGTCGCCGGCAGGCCGTCCACGCTCCTGCCCTCGCGGAGGAGGATTCGGCCGCCACCCGCATCGAGCGGGGGAGCGGATGCCTGCCCTTCTCCTCGCCCGGCGGGGCACGATTTTCCTGAGGCGGCCCTGGTCCGGGAATTGCACCCGCTCATGGGGCCGAGGCGTCGTCTGTCCTTGAGCATTTCTTTGGGATTGGTTGCCGCGAAATCGGGGGAGGACCAAGGGAACAACCTCTGTGTTATTGAGGTGTTGGGCGGAACTTCCCCAGGCCCTCCCCGAAGATCGGTCGGGCCTGCGCTCGCGGTGAGGCGGGATGGACGGATACCATTCGGGGATCGTAGACCGTTTCCCCCTCTGCATGGCGCTCCTCGACCGGGACCTGGTCATCCGGGCCTGGAATGGTTGCATGGAAGAACTCCTGAGTCGCCCCGCCGCGCGGGCAGTGGGGCGGCCGCTCAACCGTCTGCCGGAATTCAAGGGGCTGCCCGTTCGGATGGCCATCCGGCGGCTGCTCGAAGGGGAGGAGGCGGTTCACCTCACGCCACGGGGCGGGGGGGATGGGAGGGGCCCCTTGGCGGCAGGCCTCTCCTTGGCTCCCCTCCGGGATCCGGGGGGGGTCATCAGTTCCTTCCTCATGACGGTCAGCAGACCCCCGGCCAGGCGGGACCGGCGGCTCCCGACCTCCTTCACAAAGGCGGAGGTGACCCGGTGGCAGGTGGGCCGCGTCGGGCGCAACCGGGAGGCGCGGCGACTGGCCCTCCTGGGCGCGGTGAGCGAGCTGACCCGCGAGCCCTGGGCGGAGCCGGGGCCGATGCTCCAGGCCGTCCTGGATGTGCTGGCCACCGAGGTGACGGAGGAGGGCATAGCGATCCTGGGGGTCTCCCCCGGGGGGGCCGACATGACCCTGCTGGCCAGCCGGGGTCTGTCCGCGGAGGCCGCCGCCAGGCTTCCGGTAGCGGCCACGGCGGGGCCGGTCGGCCGGCTCCTGCGCGAGGGACTCCCGATGTTTCTCGCCTCCGCCCAGCCGGCCGATCTGTTTCCCCCCGCGGAGACGGCCCTGGCCAGCCGCCGCCTCGTCGCGGTGCCGGTCATGTCCCAGGAGCACGCGCTGATCGCGGCCCTCTGCTGTCTGGGGTGCCGGATTGGCCCTCCCTTCACGGACGCGGATCGAGCCTTCTTCGCCGCGCTGGGCTCCCTGGTCGGTCAGGGGCTGGAGCGCCAGCCCCTCGTGGCGTCCCTGAGCAAGGGGGTCTTCGACACCGTCCAGGCCCTGGCGGATGCCATCGAAGCCAAGGACCCCTACACCAGGGGGCACGTCCAGCGGGTTACCCAGTACGCCCTGGCCCTGGGGGAGGAGATGAGCCTGAGCCCCCGGGAGATCCGGACGCTCCAGTTCGGGGCCATGCTGCACGACATCGGGAAGATCGGGATCCGTTCGGAGGTGCTGACTAAGCCGGGCGCCCTGAGCGAAGTGGAACGCGCACACATCCGCTCCCACCCGACCGTGGGGGAGCAGATCATCGCGGAGGTGGACTTCCTCCAGGAGGTTCGCCCCCTGATCCGGCACCATCAGGAGCGGTACGACGGGAGCGGCTACCCGGACGGGCTCCGGGGGGAGGCGATCCCGCTCCTGGCCCGGATCATCGCCGTGGCCGACGTTTTCGATGCCCTCACCACGGATCGCCCCTACCGGCGCGCCCTGCCGGCCCCGCGGGCGTTCAGCCTCCTCGAGGAGGAGGCGGGGCGGGCCTTCGATCCGAGGGTAGTGGAGGCCCTGTGCCGGATGCTGCGCTGAGGATGCCCCTGGCGGATGACGGGACAGCCTGGGCGGCCCTGGTGGAGGTGCTGCGGGAGCAGTCGGGCCTGGATCTGAACCTCTACAAGGACAAGTGTATCGTCCGGCGCGTGGCGGTCCGCCAGCGCGCCCGGGGCGCGCCGGACCTGGCCGCCTACGTGGCGCTCCTCTGCCAGGATCCCGCGGAATTGCCCCGGCTGCTCGACGCGCTCACCATCAACGTCACCCAGTTCCTCCGGAATCCGCCGACCTTTCGGGCCCTGCAGGAGAGCGTCCTGCCGGCGCTCTGTCGCGCTCGGGCGGAAGCCGGGCGCCGCACGCTCCGGGTCTGGAGCGCCGGGTGTGCCACCGGGGAGGAGGCGTACACCGTGGCCATCCTGCTCCACGAGGTCTGGCGCGCCGAAGGGCTGCGCCAGTCGGCGGTCATCTACGCGACCGACATTGACCGCCGCTCCCTGGAGGTGGCGAAGGCGGGCCGGTACATGGCCCGGCAGCTCAGCGGGCTCGCGCCGGAGACGCGGGCGCGGTACTTCGAGGAGGAGGAGGGGAGCCGCGCGCGGGTGGTTGCGTCCATCCGGCGCATGGTCTTCGTGAAGCGCCACGACCTCCGGACGCCCCCCCCGTTCCGGCGCCTGGATCTGATCCTCTCCCGGAACGTTCTCATCTACCTGACCCCGGAGCACCAGCAGCGCCTCCTGCGAGCCTTCGCGGGGGTGCTGAACCCCGGGGGGATCCTGGTCCTGGGGAAGGTGGAGGGCCTCTCGGGGCGAGCCCGGGAGGACTTCGAGTCGGTGGATGTCGCCGAGCGAATCTACCGTCG
>JAHFDC010000115.1 GCA_023249205.1 Candidatus Methylomirabilota bacterium | reverse complement strand
CGCTCGCCCGGGAGAGGAGCTGGTAGCGGGAGTGGCGGAAGATTTTCCGGAGTTCCTCCCCGATCCCCTCGATCGCCTTGTCCACCCCCTGCCCCTGATTGGACGCGAGGATCACGTGGGTCTGGAACGTCAGGGGCCCCTGGGCCTGAGCCGTGCCGGCCAGGGCGGCCGACCCCGCCGCGAGGAGACCCGCGATCAGGGGCCGCAGTCCGGCGCGCCCGCCGGCGGCCCTACGTGGTGCCGGCGGCCGGTGGGGGTGGGGCATCGGGCATCATCTCCATCGGCTCCCGTTCGAACACCCAGATGACGGGGACGGGGCTCTCGGGCGGGGCGTAGAGCATGACGGTGGCTCCCCCCCCTGCCTCCAGGCTCTCGACGACCGCGGGCGGCCCGGCCGCGAGGGAGGGAGGGGGGAGCGCGGCCGGCTCGCGGGAGGGCGCGGCCCACTCCCGCATCTGGAGGAGCGCGAGCCCCGCGGCGAGGACGAGGGCGGCCGCCGCCCATACGATTGGCCGGGGCCAGGCGAGCCAGACCGGCGGCCTCCAGCGGGCGCGCACGGGGACCGGGGCCCCGGCCGGCGTCTCGGTCTGGAGGCGCGCCCGGACTGCCCGCCAGACGACCTCCGGGTCCGGGGCCGGCTCGGCGGCCACGGCCCCCCGCAGGAGGGCCCCGGCCTGTCCCAGGGCGTCCGCGTCGGTCCGGCAGGCCGGGCAGGCGGCCAGGTGGGACCGGACCGCCTCGGCCTCGGCCTGCGGGAGTTCGCCGTCCAGGAACGCCCCGAGGCGCTCGCCGAGCACGTGCGGCTCTCGCTCCCTCAGTTCCGCGACCATCTCACTCCTTCAGGAACGGCCGGAGCCGCTCCCGCAGGCGCCGCCTCGCATAGTGGAGGCGGGACATGACCGTGCCCAGGGCGCAGCCGATGACCTCTGCGATCTCCTGGTAGGAGAGCCCCTCGACCTCTCGTAACAGGAGCACCGCCCGCTGGGGCGCCGGCAGTTCCTCGAGGGCCACCCGGATCGCCTCCCGCGCCTCGCGGGCCTCGAGGGACCGAGCCGGATCTCCCTCCGGGTGCGTGCCGACTTCCTCCCGCGCCTCGTCTCCGGGCTCCCGGGCGTCGTCATAGGAAGCCGCGGGCTGCCGGCTCCGTCGCCGAAGCGCGTCCAGAGCCAGGTTCACCACAATCCGATGCAGCCAGGTCTTGAAGGCCGCCTGTCCCTTGAAATCCCGGAGCCCCCGGAAGACCCGGACGAAGGCCTCCTGGGCGATGTCCTGCGCGTCCTCCCGCTGGCGGACCATCTGGTAGGCCAGGGCGAAGGCCGCCGCCTGGTGGCGCTTGAGGAGGGCCTCGAAGGCGGCGACCTCACCGGCGCGGGCCCGGTCCACGAGGGCGGCATCGCCCGGCGCCTCTGGGGGATGGGATCCCATATCGTTGGACCGGACCGCGGCCCCGAAAATTCCGGCGCATTCTACCACCCGGTGCCATCTCCCACAAGGCGTGACCGCTTCCGGGGGAGGGCACGAGCGGTTGGCAGGGGGTGCCCCGGCGGCTATAATGGGGTGCTATGCCGCTTCGGGCTGCCTTCTTTGACGCCGGGAACACGCTGGTTCACATGCGGGCTGACCGGATGACCGAGGCCTTCGCCGCCGAGGGGATCGAGCGGGAGGGGGAGGCGATCCGGACCGCCGAGCGTCGCGCGCGGGTGCGGCTTGACCCCATCGTGTCCGAGCAGGGGACAACGGAGGGGGTGGACGTCATGCGGACCTACCTCCGCCTCATCCTGGAGGAACTCGGCGTTGCCTGGGACGGGCAGGGACCCCGCCTGGCGGACCGACTCCGGGCGCTCGGACGCGTCGAAAGGCTCTGGGGCGAGCCGGACCCGGATGCCCGCGCCGTCCTCGCGGACCTCCGGCGCCGCGGACTCGCCGTGGGGGTGATCTCCAACTCGGACGGGACGGCGGAGGAGAGCCTGCGGGTCGCGGGGCTCCTCGATGCCGTGGACTTCGTCCTGGACTCCCACCTCGTCGGGGTGGAGAAGCCCGACCCCCGGATCTTCCGGCTGGCCCTCAGGCGCGCGGCCGTGGCGCCGGATGACGCGGCCTTCGTGGGCGATCTGTATTCCGTTGATATCCTCGGGGCCCGCCGGGCCGGGATGACCGGCATTCTCCTGGACCCGATCGGAGCCTGGGGGGAGCGGGACTGCCCGCGGGCCCGCGACCTCCTGGAGGTCCGGGACCTCCTGCTGGCCCGGGCGGGCGCGTGAGGGGGCGGTGAGGAGCACGGACGTGGTCTTCGAGCCCGAGGGGGGGTACGACCTGCCGCTCTCCCCCGGTCGCTACCTGGCCGGGGAGGGGGTCCTGGAGCGGGTCGGCGAGCAGGCCCGCCCGTTCGGGAGCCAGGCCATCGTCATCGCCGACCCCCTGGTGATGGGGCTGGCGGGACCGCAAGTGACCGGATCACTCCGGCGGGCCGGCCTCCGGGTACGCGAGCAGATTTTCCCCGGGGAGACCTCGCCCGAGGCGGTCCAGGGGGCCGGGAGGCGATGGGGCGCGCTCGAGGGAGCGGTCATCGTCGGGATGGGCGGGGGCAAGGCCCTGGATTACGCGAAAGCGGTGGGGGACCGGGCAAGCCGACCCGTCCTGATGGTCCCGACCAGCGCGGCGACCTGCGCGGCCGCCTCGGCGCACGCCGTCCTGTACGCCGGAGGGCGCTACGTAGAGAGCCGGCCGGTCGTCCCCCCGGTCTGCTGCCTGGTGGACTACCGGATCATCGCGGAGGCGCCTCCTCGCCTCCTCGCCTCGGGCATCGCCGATGCCCTGGCCAAGTGGGAGGAGGGGCGGCTGCACGAGGGAGCGTCGCTCACCTTCCCGGAGCGGGCGGCGCTCGAGGTGGCCCGGCGCATCCACGCCGACCTGCGGGAGCGGGGGGGCGGGGCCGTGGAGGACTGCCGGAAGAAAGAGGTCACGGAGCGCCTCAAGGCGGTCGTGGACGCTAACATCCTCGGGGCCGGCCTCTGCTCGGTCCTGGGCGGGCATCGGCTCCGCTCGGCAGCAGCCCACGCCTTTGCGCTCGGGCTGACCCTCACGGGAGAGCGCGTGACCGCTCTGCACGGGGAGACGGTGGGCTTCGGGCTGCTTGTCCAGCGCTGCCTGCTAGGGGAGCGAGAGGAGGCAGCCGCGCTGGCCGGTTTCCTTCGCGGGCTCAGCCTCCCCCTCACGCTGGCGGACCTCCTGGATCGTGACCTTCCCCCGTCCGGCCGCGCGGCGTTGGCGCGGCTCCTCCTGCGCCCGAAGAGCGGCATCCACCGCCTGCCCCGACCGGTCACCGAGGGGGACATTCTGCGGGCGCTCGAGGAGGCAGAGGCGCTGGGCGGGAAGCCGCCGACGGCCCGGCCGGAGGTGGCGGTGGCCCCCGCCCGCTCCGGTTCCCCACGCCGGCGGAGGCCGCCGGCCGCCGGCGGGTGATACGCTTCAGAATCGCCCCGACCGGCCCCTCCAGAGTGTTCCTGTTCGGCTCCATTTCGCTCCCCTGGCCCTCTCCCCGAAGCCCCCATCCCGCGTAGCAGTCCCCCCAGACGCCGCCCCCGGAGCCCCCGAGCGGAAGGGGGCCTTGCGAATCCGCGCCCCCGCAGCGGGGTGTTGCGGCGAGGGCGGTAAACCGGCACCGCTTGTGGCACGGTTCCTGCTGAGCCTTCACTCCGGCAGCCGGACTCGCACCACGTCCGCGCCCTTTGGAATCGCGGGATTGGGCGGCCGTCCCCCGAGGTGGCTGGCGCCGACCGACGAGTCAGCAACGCGGGGAAGGCGAGAGGAGGAAGGATGCGCCGAACCTGCTGTGGTTTCTGGGTTACAGGTTTGTTCCTTTTCGCCACAGCGGCGCCCGCGGCCGCTCTCCCGTTCGTCGAGGTCTGGGGCGAAGCACGGTACTGGCGGCCCACCCTGGAGTCCGACTTCGTCGCCGGGGTGGGTGGGACGACCATTGACCCGGTGACCGACCTCGGCGTGGACAAAGAGCAGAACGCCTACGAGGCCCGGGCGGGCATCACTCTCTTCGGCCGCCACAAGTTCCGGATCGGTTACCTCTCTCTCTCCTTCGGCGGGGATCAGACCCTCACCCAGACGATCACCTTCGAAGGCACGACGTTCGCTGCGGGCACCCGCGTCCTCACCGACCTGGACGTGAAGATCCTCCGGGGCGGCTACGAGTTCGACTTCTTCAAGACCGCCATCGGCTACGTGGGGGTCCTCCTTGAGGTCTACTACTTCGACGGCGAGGCGCACATCCGGAGCGTCACCCCGCCCATCCAGGACCAGACGGCGAAGTTCCAGGTGCCCGTTCCCGTCGTAGGCCTGGCCTTCCGGGCCTACCCCATCACCCGGATCCTGAGCGTCGGGGCCGAGGTGGTCGGAGTGACCGCTGGGAGCAGGGGCCACTACATTGATGGCGAGGCCTCCGTCACCTTCACCCCCTGGCC
>JAHFDC010000114.1 GCA_023249205.1 Candidatus Methylomirabilota bacterium | reverse complement strand
CTCCAGGCTGTAGTGCTCGGCCAGATCCAGGATGACCTGATCCGTGAGGCTGTAGACCCGCAGGACCTCGTAGACCCGGCGGAGGTTCTCCAGCGCCCGCTTCGAGCGCTCGGAGGCGGCCAGCCCTTCCGCCTTGGTCAGCACCTCCTCCCGCCCGTACAGTTCCGTCAGCCCCCGGATCCCCACCTTCACGTGGTCGGGGCAGGCCAGGTCCGTGAGCAGCACATCCAGGGCGAGGGCGTCTTTGCGCCGGAGCGCCGCCAGGATCTCGGGTCGCCGGTCGGGCCGCTGGGGGAGCGCATCCAGCATCCCCCGCAGGAACTCCACCTGCCCCACGTCAATCTGGAACCGGGTGAGCCCCACCTCCCGGCAGGACTCCACCGCCATCGCGATCACCTCGGCGTCCGCCTCGGGCTGCTCGAGGCCGATGAGCTCCACCCCCGCCTGGTAGAACTCCCGCTGCCGCCCCTCCGCCGCCTCCTCGTGGCGGAAGATCGGGGCCGCGTAGCAGAGGCGCAGGGGGAGGGGGTGGTGCCGCAGCGTGGTCGCCACCATCCGGGCCACCTGGGAGGTGAGGTCCGGGCGCAAGGCGAGCAGCCTGCCGGTCTGCCGGTCCACGAACTTCTCCACCTTCTCGCTGTCGGGGAGCGCGGCGGCGAAGACCTCCAGGTACTCGAAGGTGGGGACGAGAACCTCCCGGAACCCCCACCGCTCGAAGACCGAGAGGAGGCGTCCCTCGGCGAACCGGAGGCGCGCGGCCTCCTTCGGGGGCATCACCCGGACGCCCCTGGGAATGGCGGTGGACGGGCGGGCCATGGGGGACTACACCTGTACCAGCTTGGCGAAGACGATGTCCGGCATCCGCCGGATCTCCTCCAGCACCGGGGGCGGGATGGGGCTGTCCACGTTCACCACCGAGACGGCCCGCCCCCCGGGCCGGGTCCGGCCCAATTGCATGCCGGCGATGTTCACCTGGTTCTTCCCCAGGAGCGTCCCGATCCGGCCGATGACCCCGGGGACGTCCATGTTGGAGAAGACCAGCAAGTAGCCGTCGGGGATGGCCTCCAGGGAGAACTCACCGATGCGGACGACCCGGGGCTGGGACTTCTGGAAGAGGGTCCCCGCCACTAGCGCGGGGGCCTTGTCGGTCCCGATGGTGACGGTGATGAGGCTGGCGTAGTCCCCTTCCTCCGAGGTCTTGCTCTCCACCACAGTCGCCCCCCGCTGCTTGGCGAAGGGGAGCGCGTTCACGACGTTGACGGAGCCCGAGAGGATGGGGTCCAGGACCCCCTTGACCACGGCGGCGGTGAGGGGGGCGGTGTTGGCCGAGGCCACCTCCCCCTGGTACGCGATCCGGATCTCCTGCATCCGGCCCTCGCTCAGTTGGGAGCAGAGGCGCCCGAGCTTCTCCGCCAGCGGAAGATAGGGTCCGATCCTGGCCAGCAGCTCCGGGTCAATGCTGGGGGCGTTGACGGCGTTGCGCACCACCCCCCGCTCCAGGAAGTCCGTGACCTGCTCGGCGATGGCGACGGCCACGTTCTCCTGGGCCTCCTCCGTGGCCCCCCCCAGGTGCGGGGTGCAGATGAAATTCTCCAGGCCGATGAGGGGGCTGTCGGCGGCGGCCTCCTTCACGAAGACGTCCAGGGCCGCCCCGCCCACCTGCCCGCTCCGCAGGCCCTCGTAGAGGGCCTGCTCGTCCACGATGCCGCCCCGGGCGCAGTTGATGATCCGCACCCCGCGCTTCATCATGGCGATGGCCTTGCCGTCAACCATGTTCCGGGTGTCGGGCCCGAGCGGGACGTGCACCGTGAGGAAGTCGGAGCGGCGGAAGACCTCCTCCAACTCCACCAGTTCCACGCCGAGGGGGGTCGCCGCCTCCCGGGAGATGAACGGGTCGTAGGCGATGACCCGCATGGCGAGCGCCTTGGCCCGCCGGGCGACCTCGGAGCCGATCCGGCCGAGGCCGATGATCCCCAGGATCTTGTTGAAGAGTTCCACGTTCATGAAGCGGCTCTTTTCCCAGCGGCCCTGCTTCAGGGACATGGTCGCCTGGGGGACGTTCTTGGCGAGGGAGAGGAGGAGCGCGATGGTGTGCTCCGCCGTGGTCACCGTGTTGCCGCTGGGGGCGTTCATGACCACGATCCCGCGGGCGGTGGCCGCCTCGATATCAATGTTGTCCACCCCCACGCCGGCCCGCCCGATGACCTTGAGGCGCTTACCGGCCTGCAGGACCTCGGCCGTCACCTTCGTAGCGCTCCGGATCACCAGGGCGTCGTACTGACCGATGCAGGCCAGCAGCTCCTCGAGGGTGAGCCGGTTCCGTACGTCCACGGCGAACCCGGGGGCGTGTCGGAAGACCTCGATCCCTCGGGGGGCCAGGTCGTCGGTGACCAGGATCCGCTTCGAGACAGGGGGATCCTGTGGCATACGGTGCTCTCCTCAGGTCTCGTCCGGCCGCGCGCCTTTGGGGTCGCGTGGACACGCCCCCTCCTGCGCCGGGCGGGGCCGATCCTCCGGGAGGGGAGTGACGGGGCGGCGGCGGGGACTACTTCTGGAGGACTTCCTGGGCGGCGCGCAGGCCGTCGCCCAGCCGCACGGGGTAGCCCAATTCCGCCAGGGTGAACTCCAGGGCAGCGATCCCCGTGAGAACATCATAGGGATCGGCGTAGCCGAGGGTCGCGATTCGGAAGATCTTCCCGGCCATGGACCCCTGCCCCCCGGCGATGGAGATTCCGTGCCGGTCCCGGAGGGTCCGCACGATGGCCTCGCCGTCTATTCCATCGGGGGCCTTCACCGCGGTGACCGCCGGGGACGGCTGCTCGGCGAAGAGGGTGAGGCCCAGCGCCGTAACGCCGGCCCGCGTGGCCCTGGCGAGCCGTTCGTGGCGGGCGAAGATGGCGGGCAGTCCCTCGGCCTGGAGCAGACCCAGGGCCGCCTTCAGTCCCGCGACGAGGGAGATGGCCGGGGTCCAGGCGGCCTGGTTTTTCGCCTGGGTTCTGCGCTCCGTCAGGAAATTCAAGTAGTAGCGAGGGAGCCGGGCCCGCTCGGCCGCGGCCCAGGCCCGCTCGCTGAGAGCGGCGAAGGCCAGGCCCGGCGGCAGCATCAGAGCCTTCTGCGAGGCCCCTACCACCACGTCCACGCCCCAGGCGTCCATCGGGAGGTCCACGACCCCGAGGCTCGTAATGGCGTCCACCACCAGCAGCGCCGGCGTCTGCTTGACGATGGCTGCGAGGGCCTCCAGGTCGTGCAGGACCCCGGTCGAGGTTTCGCTGTGGGTGGCGAAGACCGCCGCGATGCGCGGGTCGTGTCGGAGGAGCACCGCCACATCGGCAGGGTCCACGGCCTGGCCGTAGGGGATCTCCAGCGGGATCACGGTCAGGCCGTAGGCCTGGCAGATCTCCGCCCACCGCTCCCCGAACTTCCCCCCCCGGATGACCAGGACCCGATCGCCAGGGGAGCAGGCGTTCACGACTGCCCCCTCCATGGCCCCCGTGCCGGAGGCGGCCAGGATCAGGACGTCCTGGTCGGTCTGGAAGAGCCACTGGAGGCGGCGCCGGGTCTCGGCGAAGAGCGCCTCGAACTCCGGCGTCCGATGGTGGATCACCGGTTCGGCCATCGCCAGGAGAACCTCCGGCGGCACCGGGGTCGGGCCAGGGGCCAGGAGGCGGAACTTCTTCATCGGCACATCTCCATCATGGGGCGACGCCTCGTCGTGTCCTTCACAATGCGGCGGGAATCTCAGCACAAAGGAGGGGGGAAGTCAAGGTGAAAGCCGGCCGTCCGGGCACGCGGCAGCCCGCGGGGGGCCCGGCCGGGCGGTTTTTCGTTGAGCGGGAATCTCTCCTGTGCTACCGTCCGGAGCCGGTCGCGGGGAGGGAGCCGGGCTCCTGCCCCGCGGCCGGGGCCAGGGCCGCAGGGGAGGAGAACGTGCCGGGGCGGATCCGTGGAACGCGGTGGTGGGGGGGAGCGGCGCTGACGGGCTTCCTGGCGGCCGGCCTCTTCCTCGTGGGGCTTCTCCTGGGGGGTTCGGCTGATGCGGCCGGACCGGCGGAGGGTGACTCCGCGCTGGACTTCCGCCTCACCCTCTTCTCCGGCAAGACCTTCACCCTGGGCGACCTCAAGGGCAAGCCGGTCTTCCTGAACTTCTTCGCCTCCTGGTGACCCCACTGCCAGCGGGAGTCTCCCGCTCTCATCTCGGCGTATCGGGCCTATGCCGACCGGGGGGTGGAGTTCCTCGGGATTAATGTCTTCGACGAGGAGGCGAACGGCCGGCGGTACATCGAGGGGCGCCGGGTCCCCTACCCGGCCGGCTACGACGACGGGAACCGGATCGCGGGCCTCTACGGGGTCGAAGGGACCCCGACCTCCGTCTTCATCACCCGGACGGGGCGCGTGATGGCGATCAAGGCGGGGGCGATGGACGCCCCCACGTCGCGGGAGATCCTGGAGCGGCTTCTCAAGGCGGAGTGACTCGGGTCGCCCGCTCAGCCCGCA
>JAHFDC010000113.1 GCA_023249205.1 Candidatus Methylomirabilota bacterium | reverse complement strand
GTGGCCAGTTCGCGGGCGTCCAGATCGGTCAGGGTCCGGTTCTCGGGGTGCGTGATGGGCCCGAACATGGTCCGCTGGTAGAGCCAGAGGAGGTATGCCGCCCCGAGGACGATGCCGATCGCGCCGGCCGCGGCCCACCACCATTCCACGCGGAACGCCCCCAGCAGGATCAGGATCTCCCCCACGAAGCCGTTCAGGCCGGGCAGGCCCATGGAGGAGAACATGATAATCGCGAAGCACGTCGCATAGACCGGCATCACGCTGCTCAAGCCGCCCAGGTCGGCGATCATCCGCGTGTGACGCCTGTCATAGATGAGGCCCACGATGAGGAACAGCGCCCCGGTGGAGAGGCCGTGGTTGACCATCTGGAGGATGGACCCCTGGATCCCCTGGGCGTTGAAGGCGAACATCCCCAGGGTGACGAAGCCCATGTGGCTCACCGAGGAGTAGGCGATCAATTTCTTCATGTCCGGCTGCACCATGCAGACCATCGCCCCGTAGATGATGGCGATGATGGAGAGCACCACGATGAGCCAGACGAACTCCCGGCTGGCGTCGGGGAGCATCGGGATGCTGAACCGGAGGAACCCGTAGGTCCCCATCTTCAGCAAGACGCCGGCCAGGATGACAGAGCCAGCCGTGGGCGCCTCGACGTGGGCATCGGGGAGCCAGGTATGGAACGGGAACATGGGCACCTTGATGGCGAAGGCGATGAAGAAGGAGAGCCAGACCCACCACTGGAGGTTAGGCGGGAGGCCCGGCTGCACCATCCGGAAGATGTTGAAGCTGTACTCCCCCGTCGCCCCGTGATGATAGAAAAAGATGGCCAGGATCCCCAGGAGCATCAGGACGGAGCCGAAGAGGGTGAACAGGAAGAACTTGATGGCGGCGTAGAGTTTCCGGGTCCCTCCCCACACGCCGATGAGGAAGTACATGGGGACCAGCATGACCTCCCAGAAAACGTAGAAGAGGAAGAAGTCCAGGGACAGGAAAACCCCCAGCATTCCGGTCTCGAGGAGGAGCATGAAAACCATGAACTCTTTGACCCGCTCCGTGATGGGAGCCCAGGAGGCCAGGACCGAGATGGCGGTGAGCAGCGTGGTGAGCATCACGAGCCAGAGGCTGATGCCGTCCAGGCCCACGAAGTAGGAGACGCCGATGGCCGGGATCCACGGGGCCTGCTGGACGAACTGCACCTCGGGGGTCACCGTGTTGAACCGCCAGGGGATCCAGAGGGAGAGGACGAACGTGGCCGTGGAGAACCCCAGCGCCAGTCCCCGGATCTCGGTCAGCCGACGCGGCGGGACGAACAGGATCAGGATGGCCCCCACCGTGGGGAGGAACGCGACCAGCGTCAGGATCCAGCCGTCGAGCCACATGGGCGTCCTCTCCTAGAAGAACAGATAGAGGCTCACGATGGCGAAGATCCCCAGGGCCATCGCCATGATGTAGTTCTGGACCAGGCCGGTCTGGACCCGCTTCACCCGGTTGCTCCCCCCCTGCAGGGCGTCGGCGATCCAGTTGACCAGGCCGTCCACGATGCCCAGGTCCAGGCGCCAGGCGGAGAAGACGCTGGCGCCGACGGTCGCGGTCGCCGTCCCGTTGACCGCGCCGTCCACCACCCGGTCGTCCGCCCGCCACATGAACCGCGAGAATCCCAGGAAGCCGTTGACGAAGATGGCGTTGTACGCCTCGTCCACGTAGTACTTCCGGAAGAGGAGCGTATAGGCCGCCCGGAAGCGGGTCGCCAGGCGCTCCGGCAACTCCGGCGTTACCACGTAGAGCCTGTAGGCCAGCAGGATCCCGGCGCCGGCGATGGCGAGCGAAACGAGGGCCATGCCCACCTCCAGCGTCCAGGATGGGTGCGCCGCCTCGCCGTGGGCGGCCGCCACCGCGGGGGCCAGGAACCGGTGGAAGAGGCCCTGCTCGGGCGGGAACCCCACCGCCGCACCGATGCCGACGGCGAAGACTGCCAGGATGAGCAGGGGCCGGGTCATGACGGCCGGCGCCTCGTGCAGGCGCCCGGCCTGGTGGGGATCCACGCGGGAGGGGCCCGTGAAGGTGACAAAGTAGAGGCGGAACATGTAGAAGGCCGTGAGGAACGCCCCGGCGGCGCCGAGGGTCCAGAGGACGGGGTGGCCGCCGCTCCAGGCGGCGAAGAGGATCTCGTCCTTGGACCAGAAACCCGCGAGGGGGAAGATGCCGGCGTTGGCCAGCGCCCCAACCAGGAAGGTGGCCGCCGTGACCGGCATGACCTTCCGCAGGCCGCCCATCCGCCACATGTCCTGCTCGTGGTGCAGGGCGTGGATCACGGCTCCGCAGCCGAGGAAGAGGAGCGCCTTGAAGAAGGCGTGGGTAAACAGGTGGAAGATGGCGGAGGCGTAGGCCCCCACGCCGGCTCCCAGGAACATGTACCCGAGCTGGCTGATGGTGGAGTATGCGACCACCCGCTTGATGTCGTTCTGGGTGCACGCGATCGTGGCGGCGAAGAGGGCGGTGACCGCCCCCACCACCGCCACCACCCCCGCGCTCACGGGGGCAAGGTTGTACAGCGCCCCGGAGCGCGCCACCATGTAGACGCCGGCCGTCACCATGGTGGCAGCGTGGATGAGGGCCGAGACCGGCGTCGGGCCTTCCATGGCGTCGGGGAGCCAGACGTAGAGGGGGAGCTGGGCGCTCTTCCCGACCGCCCCGACGAAGAGGAGGAGCGTGAGGACCGTGACCAGCGCTCCCCCGGCGGGGAGCAGTTCCGGGGCCCGGGTGAAGATCTCCCGGTAGTGGAAGGTCCCGAAGGTCGTCCAGAGGAGGAACAGGCCCAGGAGGAAGCCGAGGTCCCCGACCCGGTTGACGATGAAGGCCTTGTTGCCGGCCGTGGAGGCGGAGTGCTTCTCGTACCAGTAGCCGATCAGGAGGTAGGAGCAGAGCCCCACGCCCTCCCAACCGAGGAACAGGACCAGGTAGTTGTTCGCCAGGACCAGCATCAGCATGGCGAACATGAAGAGGTTCATATAGGTGAAAAACCGGGGATAGCCCGGGTCGTCGTGCATGTACCCGATGGAGTAGACGTGGATGATGAACCCCACGAAGGTAACCGTCAGCATCATGACGGCCGAGAGGGGATCCACCAGGAAGCCGACGCTGACCTTCAAGTCGCCCGCCGCCATCCAGGTGTAGAGGTCCCAGTCCAGAGTCGTCCCCCGCAGCGCGTCGAGGAACACCAGCAGGGCCACGAGGCACGAGAGGCCGGCGGCCGGCACCGCCACCAGGTGGGCCTTCTCCCGGATATGGGTGCGGCCGAAGACGCCGTTGACGATCACCCCGAGCAGGGGGAGGGCGGGCACCAGCCAGACCAGGGAGACCATGGGGGATGCCCTACCACTTCATGAGGTTGATTTCGTCCACGTTCACCGTCCGGAAGTTCCGGTACAGCCCGAGGACGATGGCCAGCCCCACCGCCGCCTCCGCCGCCGCCACCGTGATGACGAAGACCGCGAAGGCCTGCCCCTGGAGGGCCGACTTGGGCAGGTAGCGGGCCAGCGCGATGAAGTCCACGTTCACCGCATTGAGCATCAACTCGATGCTCATCAGGATGGCGATGGCGTTGCGGCGGGTGAGCGCGCCGAAGACGCCGATGGCGAAGAGGATGGCCCCCAGGACCAGGTAATAGTGGAGGGGCACCACGACTAGCGTGCCTCCAAGTCATCCGTCCTAAAGCTGACAGACCGTTCTGCCGCGGGTCCTGTCGCCGGCGTGCCCCACTCGCGGCCGGGCTCCGTCACCCGCTCAGCCCCTCCCGCAATTCCGGGAATTGCGGAAGGAGGCTGAGGGGGTCCCACTCCGCCCGCCCGCTCGGGGGCCGCGCCCGGCGCCACCCGCGGCTCGGCGGCAATCCCCGTTGCAATTCGTTGGGCCGGCATTAGCGGTCCTTCCGGGCGAGGAGGATCGCCCCGACCATCGCCACCAGGAGCAGGATCGAGGCGACCTCGAAGGGAAGGACGTGGGTGGTGAGGAACATGGTGCCGAGCGCGGTGGTCGAGTCGAGGGGGGCGGGAGGCGGACCGGCCGGCCGGATGCCCTCCCAGGCGGCGTACAGGAGGACGGCCAGAATCCCCAGGGTCACCAGTGCCGCCAGCCCCACCTGCTCATTGAAGATCTCCAGCCCCCGGGGGGAGAGCCGGCTGGTGAGCATGATGGCGAACAGGAGGAGGATCGTGATGCCGCCGATGTACAGGAGGACCTGGACCGCCGCCAGAAACTCGGCATCCAGCAGGACGTAGAGGGCGGCGACGCCGAAGAAGGTGAAGATGAGAGCGATGGCGGAGTGGACCAGGTTTCGGCCCAGCACCACCAGCAGGGAGGCGGCCAGGACGACGCCGGCGAAGAGGAAGAAAAAGGCCGTGGTCATGGATACGCGCCCGCGCCTACTTGCGCGCGGGCGCTTTCGCCGCCTTGGCCGCGGGGAGCCGCGGGGTCATGGGAGTAGGCGCGAAGCCGGGCGCCGT
>JAHFDC010000112.1 GCA_023249205.1 Candidatus Methylomirabilota bacterium | reverse complement strand
TACGACGCCCTGCTCGGGGGTGGGCCCCGCGTTGTGACGGGCCGGGTGGATGCGCTCGGCCGGGTCCTCTTCCGGGATGACCGGCCGCGGCCGGGGGCGCCCGCTGACCTGGTCCTGACGGTGGACGAGGTCATCCAGTACGTGGCAGAGCGGGAACTCAAGCGGGCCGTGGAGAAGGCCCAGGCCCAGGCCGGGAGCGTCCTCGTCCTGGAGCCGGGAACCGGGGAGGTGCTGGCGCTGGCCAATTATCCTACGTTCGATCCCAACGCCTACGCCCAGGCGCCCGGGCCCTCACGGCGCAACCGGGCGCTCGCCGACGCCTACGAGCCGGGCTCCGTCCTCAAGGTGATGCTGGCGGCGGCGGCGCTGGAGGAGAAGCTGGTCCGGCCCGAGGAACTCTTCTTCGGCGAGCACGGCGCCATCGCGGTGGCCGGGGTGAAGATCCGCGACCACGAGCGGTACGGCTGGCTCACCTTCAGCCAGGTGATGGCCCAGTCCAGCAACGTGGGGGCCATCAAGGTGGGCCAGCGGCTGGGCCGCTCCGCCTACCACACGTATCTCAACCGGTTCGGCTTCGGCACCCGGACCGGGGTGGACCTCCCGGGGGAGGCGCCGGGTCTCCTGCGACGCCCCCGGGACTGGTCGGGCCTCTCGATCGGTGCCCTCTCCATTGGCCAGGAGGTGTCGGTCACCACGGTGCAGCTCGCCGCTGCCCTGGCTGCCGTCGCCAACGGCGGGCGGCTCACCCGGCCGCACGTCCTCAAGGCGGTCCGGGGAGAGGGGGGCGCGCTGATCCGTCAGGTCCCCCCCGAGCCCGTCCGGCAGGTCATCTCCCCCGAGACTGCCCGGCGCCTCACGGCGATCCTGGTGGAGGCGGTGGAGAGCGGGACCGGGAAGGCAGCCGCCGTGCCAGGGTACGCGGTGGCGGGGAAGACCGGCACGGCCCAGAAACTGGACCGGGAGACCGGTCTGTACTCCCGCTCCCAGGTGGTGGCCTCCTTTGGCGGCTTTGTCCCGGCGGAATCCCCGCGGCTCCTCATCCTGGTGGTCCTCGATGAGCCCGCGCTTGACCGGTGGGGAGGCCTGGCGGCCGGCCCGGCCTTCCGGGAGATCGCCCGGGAAGTGCTCGCGTACCTGAACGTCCCCCCATCGGCGAGCCGGCCTGTGCAGGTGGCGCGGAGGGCGGATGCCGGCGCTCAGGGGCCTAATTGAAGGGGTAGAGCACCGCCTCCTCCAGGGGAGCGAGGAAGTGGACATCCGGGCGGTGGAGCACGATTCCCGCGGGGTCTCGCCGGGGGCCTGCTTCTTCTGCCTGCCCGGGAGCCGCTTTGACGGGCACGGCTTCGCGAAGGAGGCAGTCGCCCGCGGGGCGGCGGCGGTGGTTCTGGAGCGGGAGGTTGCGCTTCCGCCCGGCCCCGCCATCGTGCAGGTGAAGGACGCGCGCATCGCGCTGGCAGCCGTGGCCCGGGCCTTTTATGGGGACCCGGCCCGGCGGCTCACGCTCCTGGGGGTCACCGGGACCAACGGCAAGACCACCACGACCTATCTGCTGGAGGCGATGTTAGCCGCGGCGGGGAAAACGGTGGGGGTCATCGGGACCATTGACTACCGGTGCGGCGCCCTCAAGGTCCCGGCGGACCGGACGACACCCGAGGCCCCGGACCTGCAGGCCCTCCTGAGGAAAATGCTGGAGGCGGGGGCGAGCCACGTCGCCATGGAGGTCTCCTCCCACTCCCTCGCCCTGCACCGGGTGGACGGGGTGGAGTTCGACGTGGCCATCTTCACCAACCTGACCCAGGACCACCTGGACTTCCACGGCTCCGTCGAGTCGTACCTGGAGTCCAAGACCCGCCTCTTCCGGGGCCTGGGGGTCGGGGCGGTGAAGAACGGCCCCAAGGCCGCCGTCCTCAATGCCGACGACCCCCGGATGGAGCGGCTGCGGGCCGAAACGAGTGTCCCGGTCCTCACCTTCGGCCTGGAGGCCAAGGCCGACCTGACCGCCGAGGGGCTGACCCTCGAAGCGACCGGCCTCCGCACGGCGCTCCGGACCCCCTGGGGGGTGATCCCGGTCCGCTCCACGCTCCTCGGCCGGCACAACGTCGCCAATATCCTCGGCGCGGCCGGGGCGGCGCTGAGCGTCGGGGTCCCGCCGGAGGCGGTGACCGCCGCCCTCGCCACCCTCCGGGGGGTGCCGGGGCGGCTCGAGCGGATCGAGGCGGGGCAGCCCTTCACGGTGGCCGTGGACTACGCCCACACCCCGGATGCCCTGGAGCGGGTGCTGCGGGCGGCCCGGGGAATCACGGCTCGCCGCCTCCTCTGCATCTTCGGGTGCGGCGGGGACCGGGATCGGGGAAAGCGCCCGCTGATGGGCGAGGCGGCTGCCCGGCTCGCCGACTACGTCATCCTCACCTCCGATAACCCGCGGAGCGAGGAGCCGGAGGCGATCCTGGATGCGATCGAGACCGGGCTCAAGGGGGTGCCGGGGGCGGCCGGGCGGTACGCGAGGATCGTCAGCCGGGAAGAGGCCATCGCTGGGGGACTGGCCCGGGCGGGCCGCGGGGACTTTGTCCTCATCGCCGGGAAGGGGCACGAGACCTATCAAATTCTCGGAAACCGGACGATCCCGTTTGACGACCGGGAGGTCGCGCGGCGGGCTCTGGCCGGGATGGGGTTCGGCAAGGGCGGCACCGGCTAGGCGGGCGGGGGAACCTCCGAGGGGGGAGGTGAGGCGGGCCGAATGGACGGGGTGACCCTGAGCGTCAAAGAGATACTGGATGCGACGGGAGGGACCCTCCTGGCGGGGAGCCCCGAGGCGGCCTTCGCCAATTTCTCCACGGACACCAGGACGCTCACGCCGGGCGCGCTCTTCTTTGCCCTGAAGGGGGTGCGGTTCGACGGCCACGCCTTCCTCGCCGAGGCCGCCGCCAGGGGGGCCGCGGGGGCTGTCGTGACCAGCGCCCCGGCGGGCCGGCCGCACCCGCCGGTCCTCCTGGGTGTGCGCGATGCCCAGCCCGCCCTCGGGGAGGTGGCGCTGCTCTGGCGCCGCCGCCACAAGGTCCAGGTCGTGGCGGTGACGGGGACCAACGGCAAGACCACCACCAAAGAGATGGTCGCGGCGGTGCTGGCCCGGCGCTACCGGGTCCTGGCCTCCCCTGGGAACCTGAACAACCTGGTGGGGGTGCCGCTCGCCCTCTTCCGCCTCGCTCCTGAGCATGAAGTGGCGGTTCTGGAATTGGCGATGAACGCGCCCGGGGAGATCGGCCGCCTCTCCGAGATCTGCGAACCCGACCTCGGGATCATCACCAACGTGGGGGAGGGGCACCTGGAGTTCCTCGGTTCAGTGGAGGGGGTGGCGGCAGCCAAGGGGGAGATGCTCCCGTTCCTGGGCGGGGACAAGACGGCGATCCTGAACGCGGATGACCCGCTGAGCCGGCCCCTCCTCCGCCGGGTCAAGGGGCGGCTGCTCACCTTCGGCCTGAGCGGGCGGGCGGACGTTCGCGCCGGCGCGATCCGGGTGAGCAAGGTCCGGCGGACCTCCTTCACCCTCTCGACCTCGGGCGGGACAGCCCGGGTCCGCCTGCCGATTCCGGGCCGGCATAATATTCTTAATGCCCTGGCGGCGGCCGCTGCCGGGGTGGCGCTCGGCGTCCCGGTGAAGGCCATCGCCGCCGGCCTCGCCGCTGCGGCCGTCCAGCCGATGCGGATGCAGCGGCTGACCCATCCCTCCGGGGCCGTCCTCTACAACGACGCCTACAACGCGAACCCCAGTTCCATGGCAGCCGCCCTGGAGGCCTTCGCCGGCGTCCGGGGACCGGGGCGGACCATCCTCGTCCTGGGGGACATGCTCGAGTTGGGGGAGCACGCCCCCGAGGCCCACCGTCGCGTCGGATGCCTGGCGGCTGCGCTCCAGCCGGACCGGCTCATCGCCGTGGGGGCGCAGGCGACTGCCCTGGCGGAGGGGGCGAAGGAGGCCGGCCTCTCGGATGCGCGGATCGTCGTCTGCCGCGAGACAGCGGAAGCCCGGGGGGCGCTCGCCGCGGATCTCGCTCCCGGGACCTGGGTCTTCCTGAAGGCCTCGCGGGGGGTTGGCCTGGAGCGCGTTCTCGAGGGGCTCTGATGCTCTATCACCTGCTCTTCCCGCTGGCGGCGTACCATACGGTCTTCAACGTCTTCCGGTACGTCACCTTCCGGACCGCAGGCGCCATCATGACGGCCCTCCTCCTCTCCTTCCTCCTGGGGCCGGTCGTCATCCGGAAACTCGAGCAGTTCCGGGTCGGCCAGCCAATCCGGGAGGACGGCCCCGGCAGCCACGCCGCCAAGGCCGGCACCCCGACCATGGGGGGGATCCTGATCCTCGGGGCCCTCACGGCGGCGACGCTCCTCTGGGCCAACCTCAGCAGCCGGTTCGTCTGGCTGACCCTGCTGGCGACACTCATCATGGGAGCCGTGGGATTTACCGACGACTACCTGAAGCTCAGCCGGAGGAGCAGCCGCGGGCTCCTCGCCCG
>JAHFDC010000111.1 GCA_023249205.1 Candidatus Methylomirabilota bacterium | reverse complement strand
CGACACGCAACTCGGTGGCGAGGAGATCGTGGGGGCCCTGGCGCGGGCCGTCCCATTCCGGATCACCGCCTTCTTCGGCCACGGTTACTTCTGGCCGGACACGGGCCCGCCCCTGGAGGGGTCGGACCAGCCGGAATGACGCGGCCACCCGCTTGAACCGCCGGTCCCCCCGTTCCCGGCGCTCCGACCGCTCATCGTGGTGTCAATCGTCAGCCCCGTCGCCGCTTCCCCCATTCCGTCCGCGCTGCCTCCCGTCTTCCCGCGTCGCCTGACGTAGGGGCGACACCTCACCCCCCGGAGAGTAGAATTCCGGCGCGCAGGGGTCGCGCTCCCGTGCGCGGGTATCCCAGGTTCCGGTCGCGCGGATTCGCGTAAATCCCCATCGCCTCTGACCGGCCTGGGCGAATTTGGCGTTGACTTTGACCGGGCGATGGGATAGAGAGGGGGAGGTTCGGCGCGGCCCGAAAGGCCGCGATTCTTTTGCGCCCTGCCCGGATGCGGATGGATATTCCCCGCCTGAAGGCCATCGCCCGGGAGCTCCGGGTGGACGTGATCCGGATGCTGGCCGAGGCCGGCTCCGGCCACCCCGGGGGCTCCCTCTCCGCCGCCGACATCGTCACGGTTCTCTTCTTCCACAAGATGCGCCACCGGCCGGCCGAGCCCGATTGGCCCGACCGGGACCGCTTCGTCCTCAGCAAGGGCCACTGCGTCCCCATCCTCTACGCGGCCCTGGCCAAGACCGGCTACTTCCCCTCCGAGGAGCTCCTCACCCTGCGCAAACTCAACTCGCGCCTCCAGGGCCACCCGGACCGGGTGCGCTTCCCCTACGTCGAAGCCGCCACCGGCTCGCTGGGGCAGGGCCTCTCGCTCGCCCTGGGCATGGCCCTGGCCCTCCGGCTGGATAAACGGCCGAGCCGGGTGTACTGCATGATCAGCGACGGGGAGTCGGAGTCCGGGCAGGTCTGGGAGGCCGCGCTGGCCGCCCCGAAGTTCAAGACCGACAACCTGACCGTGTTCCTGGACTACAACAAGGTCCAACTGTCGGGCCACGTGAAGAACATCATGGATCTGGACCCCCTGCCCGAGAAGTGGCGCGCCTTCCGCTGGCACGTCCTGGAGATTGACGGGCATGACATGGCGGCCATCGGCGACGCCCTCCGCGAAGCCGAGGCCACCACCGGCCGGCCCACCGTGATCGTGGCCCACACCGTGAAGGGGAAGGGGGTCTCCTTCATGGAGGACAAGTGGGAGTGGCACGGCAAGGCCCCGAACAGGGAGGAGGCCGAGCGGGCCGTCCAGGAACTCCTGGCGCATCCGGTCTGAGCGCGGAGGAAGCATGGCCAAGGCATCCCGCCTCGCCTTCGGCGAGGCGCTGGCGCGGCTCGGCGGCGAGCACCCCGAGGTGGTGGTCCTGGACGCGGACCTGAGCAAGTCCACCATGACCGACCTCTTCGCCAGGAAGTACCCGGAGCGCTTCTTCGACCTGGGGATCGCCGAGGGGAACATGGTGGGGGTCGCGGCCGGGATGGCGCTCGCTGGGAAGGTCCCCTTCTGCTGCTCCTTCGCCTGCTTCGTCGCCGGGCGCTTCGAGCAGATCCGGATGTCGGTCGGCTACAACCGGGCCAATGTCCGGATCGTGGGGACGCACGCCGGCATCGGCATCGGGGAGGACGGCTACAGCCAGATGGCCACCGAGGACATCGCCTGTATGCGGAGCATCCCGAACATGGCCGTCGTGCAGCCGGCCGACGCGGTGGAGACGGAGCGGGCGGTGGAGTACCTCGTCCGGCACCGGGGGCCGGTCTTTCTCCGCCTCACGCGCCAGAAGCTGGAAGACGTGAATCCTCCCGACTACCGGTTCGAGTTCGGTCGTGGGGTGATCCTCAAGGAGGGCGGGGATGTCACCCTGCTAGCCACGGGCGGGGTCGTGTGGGAGGCGCTGAAGGCGGCGGAGGCGTTGGCCGCCCGGGGCTTCGCGGCCCGGGTCGTCAACATCCACACGATCAAGCCCCTGGACGAGGACGTGATCCTGGACTCCCTCCGTCGGACGCGGGGGATCGTCACGGTCGAGGACCACGGCATCCACGGGGGTATGGGGAGCGCCGTGGCGGAGGCGGCGGCCCAGGCGGGCGCGGGATTCGTCCGGCGGATCGGCGTCCGGGATTTCGCGGAGTCGGGGGACCCCGCCGGGCTGTACCGCAAGTACGGCCTCTCGGCCGAGCACATCGTCGCCGAGGCCGAGAAGTTGCTCCGGTAGGCGCCCCCCACCATGGAGGCGAAGGCCGAGGGGATGGCGCACAGCAGCGAGCCCCGGTTCTGTCCCAGCTGCAGCGGTGGGCTCACCCCCCGGCGCCCGAAGCCGGCGGAGCCGGAGCGCCTCGTCTGCGTGGAGTGCGGGTCCGTTCTCTTCCTGGATCCCAAGGTCGCAGCGTGTACCATCTGTCCCCTCGACGGGGGGATCGTCCTGGTCCGCCGGAGCATCGAGCCGGCCTACGGGAAGTGGGTCATCCCGGGCGGCCACGTGGACCGGGGGGAGGAAGTGGCGGCCGCCGCGGTCCGGGAGACGCGGGAGGAGACGTGCCTGGAGGTGATCGTTCAGGAACTGGTCAACGTCTACTCCTACGCTGGCAACGCCGTGGTCGTTGTGGTCTACATCGCAAAGGTCGTGGGCGGGCGCTTGCAGGCGGGGGACGAGACCCTCGAAGCGCGGGTCTTCGCTCCCTCCGCCATCCCGTGGGAGGACCTGGCGTTCGTCAGCACGGCCGATGCCCTCCGCGACTACCTCCGGCGCTTCGGCTCCTGAGGAAGAGCCGATGATCCCCTGCCTCCCCCGCCACGGGACGCTGGGGGCGGCGAAGGGGGCCATGGAGGTGCTGACCCGCTACCTGGCGGTCGAGTTGGCCCCCCCCACGGGATCACCGTGAACGCGGTGAGCGCGGGGCTGGTTTAGACCGACTCGGCCAGGTACTACGGGGGGGATGCGTACGAGGCCTGGAAGGCCCGGGTCATCCAGGCCACACCGAAGGGCCGAATGGGGATGCCGGCGGGCGGCGCCCTCGTCGGCGGAGGGAGGGGATCGGTGAGTCCGGAGCCCATCACCAAGGGCGGCAAGATCCTCATCGTCGAGGACAACTACTTCTTCATCGAACTCCTGAAGGATACCCTGACGGAGTTGGGCTGCGAGGTCTTCGTCGCCCGAAGCGGCGTCGAGGCGCTGGAGGTGGCCTGGAAGCAGCAGCCTGACCTGGTCCTCCTGGACGTTATCCTCCCCGAGGAGGATGGGTTTGCCGTGGCGGAGATCCTTCGCGGGAACGAGCGGACGAAGACGACCCCGATCATCTTCGTCACAGCCCGGGTGAACCTGGAGGACCGGAAGCGGGGGGTCGGCCTGGGGGCGGTGGACTACATCACCAAGCCGCTCATCCCCTCGGATGTCCAGATGCGCGTCCGGCGCGCGCTCCTGCGGGTGAAGCTCCCGCCAATGAGCAGCCGCCTCGCCCTCACCCCGAAGGCCCGGCAGGTGCTGGCCGGTCAGCAGCTCGCACCCGGCCTGAACGAGAAGCTCCTGCTCTTCGACGGGCGGCGCAGCATCGAGGACATCCTGACGGACCGGGAGGACGAGGTGGAGGTCCTGGAGTTTGCCCTCCGGCTCCTCCGGACGGGAATGGCGGTGGTAGGGGGGGAGGGGGCGCCGGGGGGAGAGGGAGCGGGCGGGGTCAGTTCAGGAGCGCCTGGCCCATCCTGAGGCGACGGAGTTGCTCTCTCACCTTCTCCGCGTCATCCGGCTCCGGGCTCTGCGTGAGGTAGCGGGTCAGTTCCAGGATGGCCTCCCCCGTCCGCTGCATCTGGCCGAGGAGCAGCGCCCGGTCCCGGATCTCGCCCGCGGCCTCCGGGCTCAGCAGCAGGATCCGCTCGACGCAGGAGAGGGCCTTGGCGTACTGCCGGGTCGCCAAGTAAATCCCCTTCAGGTTCCCGAGCATCCGGGCCAGGATCACCTTGGTCCCCGTGGTCTGGAGGAGGTCCCGGGAGAAGACGCCCCGACCCTCCGTTGCACGCTGTAATAGCTTCCGGCAGTCGGTCTCCGTCAGGAACGCCCCCCGGTTGAATGGATCCAGGACGATCTCCTCGCCCTCCTCCGCGACCTTCACCAGGAAGTGGCCCGGGAACCCCACGCCCCAGATCGGCAGGCCGGCCTCGCGCGCCACGGTCACATAGACCGTGGAGAGGGAGATCGGGATGCCGGTCCGCCGGTCGAGAACCACGTTCAGGTAGGAGTTGCGCGGGTCGTAGTAGTCCTCCGCGTCCCCGGTGAAGCCCAGTTCGTCGAACAGGTAGTAGTTCAGGGCCTCGAGGGCCGAGGCGGCGGGGCGGATCCCTGCCACCCGGCGCCGGGCCTCCGCGCCCATCGTCGCCAGGAGGCCGAGGTACGCGGCTACATCGAGGCCGGGGTACTCCTCCTCCGCGATGAGGAGGGCCGCCTCCGCCAGGTCAATCCCCCCTTCGGGGCACCGGACGAGGGCGGCGAAGCGGGCGCGTGCGTCC
>JAHFDC010000110.1 GCA_023249205.1 Candidatus Methylomirabilota bacterium | reverse complement strand
CGTGGAGCACTGTCAGCCGAAGGCGATCCGCTTCGCGCCGGCGGTCCCGCTGGCTGCGCTCCGGCAGGGGACCGTCCGCGTCGCCGTTCGGAAGACGACAGCCCACTGCGCCTCCTGCGGCCTCCCGTTCGTTCCCACCAAGGCGACGGGCGCGAGCGGCCGGTGCAAGTACTGCGGGATGCCGGACCTCTTCCCGTCCGTGGCGGCGGCCGAGCCGCCGGTGGGCCCGACGGATTCTCCCGTGAGCGAGGCGGCCCCGTGAGTAGCGCCCCTCCTGCGACCGGCGGGGTGCAGTCGGCGACGGCCTCGCTGCCCGCGGCGGCCTAGTCCAGCGGGCAAGGGAGGTCTGGGAGCGGCTCGGGCCGACGCTCCAGGTATTCGCTCTCCTCCGGGTCCTGGTCATCGCGGGGAGCCTCCTCTGGGTCCTGCTGGCCCCCCTGCCCCTCACCCTGCGCCAGCACCTCGGCCTCCTCCTCTTCACCTTCACCGCCTACAGCGCGGGCCTCTATGCCCTGGTCCTTGCCCGCGGGTTTACCATCGCCGCACTGAACCTCTGGGTCTTTGCCCTGGACCTAGCCTTCGCCACGGCGCTGGTCCATCTCACGGGGGGACTCGAGAGCGACTTTTACCTGGCCTTTTACCTCCTGACCGCCCTGCAGGCGTTCTACTACGGCCTCCGGCGGGGAATCGTCGCCTCGGCCCTCTCCTTCCTGCTGTACGTGGCCGTGGCCCGGCCCGGTCTGGCGCCGGAGGCCTGGAGCGCCCTGGTGCTGCGCGGGGCCTTCCTCTGGCTCCTCGGGGTCTCGCTCGGCCTCCTCTCGGAGCGGGAGCGGCGCCGGCGCCGGGAGATGGTCCAGCTCAACCGGGATCTGACGGAGCAGCGGGAGCGGATCAAAGAGGTCGTGGAGACGATGCAGGACGGGGTCATCGTCCTGGACCAGGAAGGGAAGGTGACCCACTGGAACCGGGCCCTGGAGGAGCGCTACGGGGTGAAGCGGGAGGAGGTGCTGGGTCGGGATCTCCTGGACGCTTTCCCGGCCCTGCGGGAGGAGGGGTTCCCCGCTTTCCTGGAGCAGGTCTATGCCGGGCAGGCTGGCGCGGTCACGCTGGAGCGCTTTGCCCACCGGACGCTCCGCCGAGGGGACGCGATCCTGAACCTCAAGGGGACCGCCATGCGGGACCTCCGGGGGGAGGTGCAGGGGGCTCTCATCACGGTGGAGGACATCACGGAGCGCGTGGGGCTCGAGAAGGCCGTCCAGCAGACGGAGAAGATGGCCGCAATCGGGACCCTCTCGGCCGGCCTGGCCCACGAGATCAACAACCCCATCGGCATCATCGCCTCCCGGGTGGAGTGCATGCTCCTCGAGGCGGACGAGCAGGGCCTCTCGCAAACGGTCCGGGATGACCTCAAGGTCATCGGCAAGCATGCCGACCGGGTGGCACGGATCACGCAGGGGCTCCTCTCCTTCTCCCGCCAGCAGGCGTGGCGGCTCAGCCCCGTGGACGTCAACACCGTGGTGGAGGCGGCTCTGGTCCTGGTGGAGAAGCAACTGGCCCGGGAGCAGGTCACGCTGGAGCAGGACCTCACCCCGGGCCTGCCGGCGGTCCTGGGAAGCGCCAACCACCTGGAGCAGGTGGTCCTGAACCTGCTGACCAACGCCCGGGAGGCGATGCCGGAGGGCGGGCGCCTGCAGGTGGCCACCCGCCGGCAGGGGCGATCGGTGGAGGTGGAGGTGACCGACACGGGCAAGGGGATTCCGGCGGAACACCTCTCGAAGGTCTTCGACCCGTTCTTCACCACGAAGGAGAAGGGGACGGGGCTCGGCCTCGCCATCTCCTACGGCATCGTGCGCGACCACAGGGGGACCCTCACGGCCCGGAGCCGTGAGGGGGTGGGGACTACCTTCGTCGTGGCGTTGCCCGTGGCGGGGGAGCGGTAAGGAGGGCGGCATGGCCGGGGCGGCCCGCATCCTGGTGGTGGACGACGAGCCGGACATGGTGGAAACGGTGGCCCGCATCCTGACCCGCCTCGGCCACGAGCCGGTGACGGCCACGGAGGGGGGGGCGGCGGTGGAGCTGCTGGAGCGGGAGCGGCCCGACCTCGTTTTGACGGACCTCCGGATGCCCGGCATGGACGGCCTGGCGGTGCTGAAGGAGGTGAAGCGGATCAATCCCGAGGCCCCCGTGGTCCTCTTCACGGCCCACGCCACCATCGAGACGGCGGTCGAAGCGATCAAGGCCGGGGCCTTCGACTACATCACCAAGCCCTTCACCGCCGACCAGCTCCAGGTGGTCATCGAGCGGGCCCTCACCCAGCGGCGGCTCCGAGAGGAGAACCGGCGCCTGAAAGAGCAGCTCCAGGAGTCGTACCGGTTCGAGAACATCATCGGGCGCTCTCTCCCGATGCTCCAGGTGTTCGAGGTGGTCAAGAAGGTGGCGCGCAGCGAGGCCAACGTCCTCATCGTCGGGGAGAGCGGAACCGGGAAGGAGCTGGTGGCCCGGTCCATCCACGTCAACAGCGCCCGCGCCGCTAAGCCCTTCATCCCGGTGGACTGCGCCTCCCTCCCGGAAAATCTCCTGGAGAGCGAACTCTTCGGGCACGAGAAGGGGGCATTCACCGGCGCCCACATGGCCCGCCCCGGTCTCTTTGAGTACGGCAACGGCGGGACGGTCTTTCTCGACGAAGTAGGGGACCTGGGGGGGAACCTCCAGGCCAAGCTCCTCCGGGTCCTGCAGGAGCGGCAGATCCGGCGGGTCGGCAGCAACAGGTTCATCTCGGTGGACGTGCGGGTCATCTCGGCGACAAACCGGGACCTGGCCGAGGGCGTGAAGCGGGGGGAATTTCGGGAGGACCTCTTCTACCGGCTGAACGTCATCTCCATCCCGCTGCCGCCCCTGAGGGATCGCAAGGGGGACATCCCCCTCATCGCCCATCACTATTTCCAGAGGTACGTGGGCAGCAGCGGGAAGAAGATCACCGGGATCTCCCTGGAGGCGCTCGCGCTGCTGGAGGCGCACAGTTGGCCAGGAAACGTCCGGGAGCTGCAGAACGTGATCGAGCGGGCCGTCGTCCTCGCCGAGAAGGAGACCCTCCTCCCCGAGGACCTGCCGGAGCACATCCGGGCTCGGGAGGCGGGTGCCCTGAGACCCGAGAGCCGGGCGGACCTCCCGATGAAGCGGGCGAAGGACGAGTCGAACCGCACCTTCGAGAAGGAGTACCTGGTCTCCCTGCTCAAGCGGCACCAGGGGAATATCTCTCAGGCGGCCCGGGCGGCCGGCGTGGACCGGAAGACCATCCACCGCCTCTTGAAAAAGCACGACCTGGACGCCTCTTGACCCTCCCGCCTGCGACACCTGCCCCCCCGGTGGGGCGCCGTTGCCCCACCTAATCTTCCAGCAGGAATTCAAAAGGAAATTGACTTTGATCCGGCCGGGTAAGCCGTAGGCCGGTGCGGCGCCCATGTCCCGCCCCGGGCGCGGCGGACATTTCTTGTGCCGAACGCCACGTTCATCACGGCTGCAGAAACAGGAAGTTAGAGAATTGTCGCCGGGGTGGTCGTGATCCACGGCCGTGGCACTGCCCTTGCTCAGGTCCACCGCGGGCCAGGCTTGCGAGGGAGCCGAAAGCGTTTTCTGCGCCTGGCCGGGTGAGAGGAAAACCGATGGTGGAATTCCTGGGAACGTATGGCGGATGGATCCTCCTGGCAGTGCTTTTCCTGGCGATGGGGCGCTTCGGCGGCTGTTGTGGGGGCGGCCGGCCCGGGAGGAATCACCCTCCCGATGGCACGGCAGGAAGGGCTGAGAAATCCGCCGAGCACCCGACCGAGAGGACGTAACCCACTGGGCGGCCGGGCAGCTGCCCGCGCGAAAGGAGAGCGGTCATGCAGAAGGGTCTGACGATGGCTGTCGCGGCGCTGGTGATGGTCCTTGGCCTCGCGGCCTACGGGGTCGCGCAGCAGATGCCGCAGGGGACGGGCGGAATGATGGGTCCGGGGATGGGTCCCGGGATGGCGCGTGGTGCGATGGGTCCGCAGGGGATGGGGCCCGGTGGCATCGGCGGGGAGCAGGGCGGTCGCATGATGGACATGATGCAGCAGATGATGGGGATGATGCAGCAGATGATGCAGATGGCTCCGATGTCGCCGGAACAGCGGCAGGCAATGGCTGCACACTGCCAGCAGATGATGGCGCAGCCTCTCCAGACGCCGGAGACGCTAAAGGCCCAGTAGCCTCAGCGCTACAAGGGGGAAGCGCGCCATGAGAAGGCAGTCGCTGGGGACGTACTTCCCTGTCGGTGCAACCCTGCTGCTCGGGCCGGCGGAGACCCTCTGGGCCCAGGAGGTGGTAAGCGCCAGGCTGGCGGCGCCTCCGGAGGTTCCTCCCCCGATCGAGCGCACCGGGCCGGCCAGAGTGCTGGTCGAATTGACGAGCGAGGAGCACCGGTGACCTCCACGCCGTCACGGGACCCGGCGGCGGCGCAAAAAGCGCCTGAAGTCTTCACGGGGAAAGGGGAGGGTAATCGATGAATGCAAGCGAGCACCTCGAAGAGCGCAAAGAGGCCT
>JAHFDC010000109.1:3220-4577 GCA_023249205.1 Candidatus Methylomirabilota bacterium | reverse complement strand
CCTGCTCGTTTAGGGCGCGAGCGAGGCGGTGAACCGTGTAGTAGGGCATGGACTGGTTCACCTCGGCCGCCAGCTCAATGAACTTGGTATAAAAGTTATACTCCCGGGCCTTCCAGGAGAGGTAGTAGGGGTCCACGGGGATGCAGTGCCCCCCCACCCCCACGCCGGGGAAGAAGGGCATGAACCCGAACGGCTTCGTGGCGGCCGCCTCGATGACCTCCCAGATGTCCAGCCCCATCCGGTCGCAGAGTTTCGCCAGTTCATTGACCAGCGCGATGTTGACGGAGCGGAAGGTGTTCTCCAGGAGCTTGCACATCTCGGCGGCCCGGGGCCCCGACACGGTGTGGATGGACTTCGGGTCAATGATCAGGCTGAAGAGGGCCGCCACCCGCTCCGAGTCGGCGGGGGTCACGCCCCCCACCACCTTGGGGGTGTTGCGCGCCCCGAAGACCTTGTTGCCGGGGTCAATCCGCTCCGGCGAGAAGGCCAGGGAGAAATCCCGGCCCCCCTTCAGGCCGCTCTGCTCCAGGATCGGCTGGACCACCTCCTCGGTCGTCCCCGGATACGTGGTGCTCTGGAGGACCACCAGCATATCCCGGTGCAGGACGGTGGCCAGGGCGCGGGCCGCCGCCTCAATGTAGGAGATATCGGGAGCCTTGGCCCGGGTGAACGGGGTGGGGACGCAGATGAACGCGGCGTCCGCCTCCCGGAGGGGGGCGTACTCCGCGTGCACGGTGAGCCGCCCGGCCCGGACCACCTTCTCCAAGGCGGCAGACGGGACGTCGGGGATGTAGGACTCCCCCCGCCGGACCCTCTCGACCTTTTCCCTGTCCACGTCAATCCCGAGGACCGGCACCCCGGCCTGGGCGAACTCCACGGCGAAGGGGAGACCCACGTACCCGAGGCCGATGATCCCCACCGTCACCGACCGGTCCCGGATTTTCTCCAGGATGTCCACGGCTCTCCTCTCCCGCGTTCCGCGTACTCGCTTCAGGGCCGGTGGTGCTCCTGCCACCAGGCTACCGTCCGCTTCAGCCCGTCCTCGAGGAAGACTTTCGGGGAGTACCCGAGGACCCGCTGCGCCCGGGCGATGGAGGGGAGCCGCCGCCGGGTGTCCTCGAAGCCCGGGCCGTACACCGCCTCGTAGGGGACATGGACGATCGGCGAGGCGGACCCGGTCAGGCGCTTGATGAGGGAGGCCAGTTCGCCGATGGCGATCTCCACCGGGCTGCCGATGTTGAAAACCTGCCCCTCGCCGGCCCGGACCTCTCCCGCCAGGACAGTCCCTTGGATCGTGTCGCTGATATAGGTGAAGGAGCGAGTCTGCTGGCCGTCCCCGTGGACCGTGATCGGCTCG
>JAHFDC010000109.1:0-3210 GCA_023249205.1 Candidatus Methylomirabilota bacterium | reverse complement strand
GACGCTGCCGTAGCCCCGGGGGTCCAGCCGCTCCCCGTAGGAGTTGAAGTAGCGGACGATGGCGACGGGGAGGCCTTTGTCGGCGTAGGCGAAGGCCAGGTGCTCGTCCACCGCCTTGGCCGTCGAGTAGGACCAGCGGTGGACTTCGGTCGCCCCCAGCACCCGGTCGTCCGTCTCCTCGAAGGGGACCTTCTGGGCCTTCCCGTAGATCTCCGAGGTCGAGGCCAGGATCACCTTGCGCCAGTACTTGTAGGCGAAGTGGAAGACGAGTTCCGCCCCCCGGACGTTGGTCAGGACGGCGTTCAGCGGATCGGCCACGATGTGCCGGACCCCCACCGCAGCAGCCAGGTGGTAGACGAGCGCGGCGCCCCGGGTGAGTTCCTCCACCAGCGGCCCGTTCAGGACGCTGTCATTGACGAAGCGGAAACGGGGGTTCTCCAGGTGGGGGGCGATGTTGGCGATCTTCCCCGTAGCGAGGTTGTCCAGGACCACGACATCGTGCCCCTCCCCCAGGAGGCGGTCCACGAGGTGCGAGCCGATGTAGCCTGCCCCGCCTGTCACTAGGATCCGCATTCGGCCCTCGCCGGCGCCGGACTCTCCACGAGGCGCGTATAACACGCACGCATGGTAGCAATCAAGGTCTTGATGTCGTGCTTCGGGAACACGGCGGCCCGGGCCGCCGCCGCGCAGGCCGAGGCGGCGGGCCGGTCGCCCAGAACGTCTGCCATGGCCTCGGCCAGCGCCCAGGCGTCGCCGGGCGGTGTGAGCCGGCCGGTCACCCGGTCCTCGACCAGATCCGGCACCCCCCCCACCGACGGGGCCACCACCGGCACGCCGGCCGCCATCGCCTCCAAGAGACAGACGGGGGTCCCCTCGTTCCGGGAGGAGAGGGCCAGCAGATCCAGGTCGGCGTACAGGGGTGGCAGGTCCTGGCGCCACCCCAGGAAGTGGACCGCCCCATCCAGGCCCAGGGCGGCCGCCAGCCCCTCCAGCGCTTCCCGCTCCGGCCCGTCCCCGGCGATGACGAACCGGACCTCCGGGAGGCGCTCGCGGAGAAGCGCTGCCGCCCGCAGGAAGAGGTCCACCCCCTTGATCGGAACCAGGCGCGCCACCGCGCCGACCAGGGGGGTCTCTCTGGAGAGACCCAGTTCTGCCCGGAGGCGCCCTGCGTGGGGCGCACACTCCAGGAAGGGGGCCAGGTCGAGGCCCAGCGGGATCACGGCGATCCGCTCCGGCTCCGCCACGCCGAGGGCGATGAGCTCCTCCCGCTGCCGGGGGCTCACGGCGATGAGGAGGGTACTCCGGCGGGCCAGTGCCGCCTCAATCCGCCGGAAGACGGCCGTCAGCGCCGGGCCGAAGTAGCCGGTGAGAACGTGGCCGTGGAAGGTGTGGACCCGGACCGGGACGGCCGCGAGGAGGGCCGCCACCCGGCCCACGGTCCCGGCCTTGGCCGTATGGGTGTGGACCAGGTCGGGCCGGAGGCGACGCAGATGCCGGGTCAGGGCGGCCAGGGCGATCAGGTCCGCCCCGGGCCGGATGGCCCGGCTCAGGCCAGGCACGCGGACGGGGGAGACCCCCGCCGCCTCGGCGGCCTGCCAGAGGGAGCCCTCGCGAGGGTCCTCGCGGCCGGCGAAGAGGGTGGTCCGGAACTCTCCGCCGTTGAGGGCGGCCGTGAGAGCGATGGCCTGCTGCGCCGGGCCCCCGATGTTCAGCCGGGTGATCACCCGGGCGATCACCCGCTTACGCATGGCTCATCGTTGCGGCGGCCGTTCGGGCCAGCCCCTCCTGGAGGTCCACCGTGGGGTGATAGCCGAGGAGGGCCGCGGCCCGCGTCAAGTCGGCCTGGGAGTGGCGCACGTCGCCCGGCCGCGGCGGGGCGAAGATGGGGTCCAGGTGCGTCCCCAGCAGGTGGTTCAACTGCTCGACCAGCTCGAGGAGGGTCACCCGGCCGCCGCAGGCCACGTTGATGGCTTCGCCGGAGGCCCTCGGTGCCTCTGCTGCGAGCAGGTTCGCCCGCACGGCGTTCTCCACATAGGTGAAGTCGCGCGACTGCTTCCCGTCCCCGAAGATGACCGGCCGCTCGCCTCGCCGCATTGCCGCCAGGAACTTCGGGATGACCGCGGCATAGGGGGAAGCGGGATCCTGCCGCGGGCCGAAAATGTTGAAGTAGCGGAGGCTCACCGTTTCCAGACCAAGGGCGGCTGCGAAGACCTGGCAGTACTGCTCCCCCGCCAGCTTGGAGACGGCGTAGGGGGATTTGGGCTGAGAGGGCATCTCCTCCCGTTTGGGGAGGGTGGGGGTGTCCCCGTAGACCGAAGAGGAGGAGGCGTAGACGACTCGGCAGACGCCCGCCCGCCGGGCCGCCAGGAGGAGGGTCAGGGTCCCGGTGGCGTTGACGGCGTGGGTCGTGGCGGGGTCCTCCAGGGAGCGGGCCACCGAGGGGAGGGCCGCCTGGTGAAAGACCACCTCTATGCCCTGCACCGCCCGCTCCACGATGGCTGCGTCCCGGAGGTCCCCTTCCAGGAGTTCTACGGCCCCGGCCCCGGCCGTCAGGTTTGCCCGCGCCCCTGTGGCGAAGTTGTCCAGAACTCGGACCCGGTGGCGAGACTTCACCAGGGCCTCTGCAAGGTTCGAGCCGATGAACCCGGCCCCGCCCGTCACCAGATAGCGCGCCACGGACTACCCCTTCACGGCCGCCGGGATTTCGCGGCGCTCCTGCGCCAATCGCCCGTCCCCATCAAGGAAAGTGCGGTGCCACAGTTCCAGCATCAGCAGATTCCACAGGAGGTAATGCCAGTTTGCCTGCCCCTTCACGTGCTCCTCCAGGTAGGCCCGGACCACCTCGGGTCGGAGGTACCCGCGGTCGGCCGCCCGGCGGCTCAGGAGGGTGTCGTGGGCGAGGGGCCGCAGCTCGTTCCGGAACCACCGGTCAATGGGGACGCCGAATCCCATCTTCGGCCGGTCAAGAATAGCATCGGGGAGGATGCCCCGGAGGGCGGTCCGCAACAGGACCTTCTTCTCCGTCCCCCGCAGCTTCAGGTGGGACGGGAGGCCCGCTGCGAATTCCAGCAGGTGGTGGTCCAGGAACGGTGAGCGCGCCTCGAGCCCGTGCGCCATGCTGGCCACATCCACCTTCACGAGGAGGTCGTCGGGGAGGTAGGTCCGGGTGTCCACGTCCAGGAGGGCGTCCACCATGTCCGGGGCGTCCGA
>JAHFDC010000108.1 GCA_023249205.1 Candidatus Methylomirabilota bacterium | reverse complement strand
CCCGCCCGGCGATCGAGAGGGCCATGAAGGCGTTCTGCTCCACCAGGAGGATCGTGGTCCCCTGCCGATTGATGTCCCGGATCGTGTCGAAGATCTGCTCCAGCACGATGGGCGCCAGCCCCATCGACGGCTCGTCCAGCAGCAGGAGCCTGGGCCCCGTCATCAGGGCCCGCGCGATCGAGAGCATCTGCTGCTCCCCCCCGGAGAGGGTCCCGGCCACCTGGGCGCGCCGCTCCTTGAGACGCGGGAAGAGGGTATAGACCCGCTCCAGGTCGGCCCCCACCCCGCCGTCCCGACGGGCGTAGGCACCCATCTCCAGGTTCTCCAGGACGGTCAGCCGCTTGAAGATCCGCCGGCCCTCGGGGACGTGGGCGATCCCCCGCTCGACGATCTGGTGGGGCGGGACCTCGTTGAGCACCTCTCCCGTCAGCCGGACCGCCCCCTCCCGGGGGCGCAGGAGGCCCGATACCGTCTTGAGGGTCGTGGTCTTCCCGGCCCCGTTGTTCCCCAGGACAGCGACAATCTCTCCCTCCCTGATCTTCAGTGAGATCCCCTTCAGGGCGTGGATCTTCCCATAGTAAACGTGCAGGTTTTCGATCTCAAGCACGGGCGGCCGCCCCCGTGTCCGCCCCCGAGCCCCAGCGCCGCCGCCCCAGGTAGGCTTCGATGACCCGGGGGTCGTTCTGGACCTCCCGCGGCAGGCCCTCGGCGATCTTCACCCCGTAGTCCAGCACCGTCACCCGGTCCGAGACCTCCATGACCACCCGCATGTTGTGCTCGATCAGGAGAATCGTCAGGTTGAACTCCGTGATGAACCGGCGCAAGAGCACCATGAGGGTCGCCGCCTCCCCGTGGCTCATCCCCGCCGTCGGCTCATCCAGCAGGAGGAGCCTGGGGCCGGAGGCGAGCGCCCGGGCGATCTCCAACCGGCGCTGGTCCCCGTAGGGGAGGTTCTTGGCCAACTCCTCTTCCTTGCCGGCCAGCCCCATGGTCGCCAGGATCTCGTGGGCGCGTGCCCAGGCCTTATCCTCCTGCCGGAGGAAGCGCCCGTTGCGGAGCAGGACATCGCCGAGGCCGAGCGGGATCCGGCTGTGCATCCCCACAAGCACGTTCTCCACCACCGACATCTCCGGGAAGAGGCGAATGTTCTGGAAGGTCCGGCAGATCCCGAGAGCCGTGATCTGGTCGGACCGGAGGCCCGTGAGCGCCCGTCCCTCGAAGGTGACGCTCCCCTCGTCCGGCGTGTAGATCCCGGTCAGGACGTTGAAGAAGGTGGTCTTCCCCGCCCCGTTGGGCCCGATGATGCTGGCGATCGTGCCCGGCTCCAGGGCGACGTCCACCTCGCTGATCGCCACCAGGCCCCCGAACCGCTTGGTGACCTTCCGGGCCTCAAGCATGGGTGGCCTCGTCGCCGCTGCGGGCCAGCTCGCGGCGGCGCCGACGAGAGGGGATGATCCCTTGCGGCCGGTAGATCATCATGAGGATCAGGATCAGCCCGAAGACCATCCGCTCGTATTTCGCCGGCTCCAGTTGGGTCGGGATGTTGACCATGGAGAAGGAGCCGATGAGGGGGATCCAGATCTCGGTCCCGGCGCTCCGCAGCGCGTTCAGCCAGAGGGAGACCCCCTTGAGCACCTGGAGGTTCAGGACCGTCACCACCGTGGCCCCCAGGATGGCGCCCGGGATGCTCCCCATCCCCCCCAGGATGATCATGGCCAGGACGCCGATGGATTCCAAGAAGGTGAAGGACTCGGGATTGATGAAGAACTGCTTGGCGGCGAAGAGCACCCCCATCACCCCGGCGAAGGATGCCCCACAGGCGAAGGCCAGGAGTTTCATCCGGACCAGGGGAACCCCCATGCTCACCGCCGCCAGCTCATCCTCCCGGATGGCCGTCCAGGCCCGGCCGATGTGGGAGTCCTCCAGTCGCTGGGTCACCAGCGTGGCCGCCACCACCACCAGGAGGACCAGGAAATAGAAGTAGAGGGAGTACAGGACGTAGGGGCTGACCTCGAGCCCCAGCGCGTGCAGGACCGGCTGGAAGAAGAGGGGCGGGCGTTGGATGGGGGTGATCCCCTTGGGGCCGTTGGTGATGTTGATCGGCTTGTCCAGGTTGTTCGCCAGGACGCGGACGACCTCCCCGAAGCCTAACGTCACGACAGCCAGGTAATCCCCCCGGAGGCGGAGGACCGGGAGCCCCAGGAGGATGCCGGTGAGGGCCGCCACCAGGACCCCCAGGATCATGAAGACGAAGAACCAGACGGGAGACAACGGGAAGGCGGAGGCAGCGCCGGTAAAGATCTCCGCCGCCTGTCGGGATCCGAAGATGGCCCAGGTGTAGGCGCCCACGGCGTAGAAGGCCACGTAGCCCAGGTCCAGCAGCCCCGCCAGGCCCACCACAATGTTCAGACCCAGCGCCAGCGCCGCGAAGATCCCCACCTGGGTGGCCACCTCCAAGTAGTAGCCGTTCACCGTTCCCAGGAAAGGCATCAGGAGGCCCAGGACGACGGCGCCGAAGGCGATCTGGGCGGCCCGGCCAATCTCGGCATAGTAGATGAGCAGGAGACAGGCCTGGAACAGGAGAAAGGCCAGGATGGAGCGGGGGAAGAAGTAGACGAGGGTGCTGCTCAGGGCGATGAAGGCCGTCACCCAGAGGAACCGGGCAGGGGGCCACCGCCGCCACCCCAGCGGATCCAGCTCCCGGAACAGGGCGATCGCCTTGCGCATCGGCCGTGCCCTAGTGTGACTCCAACGAGTTGTCCCTCATGTTCACGCCACGACTACGGTGCCGGGCCAAATGACGAGCATCACGAGGCCCGAGGGAGGAGGCGGCCGGAGGCGTACGCTCTGGTACGTTGAGGACCGCCGACGACCGAGAACGACGTGAGGCGACGTCAGTTGGCCCGGCACTAGACCTTCTCGGCCACCACCTCGCCCAGCAGCCCCCGCGGGCGGAAGATGAGGATCATGATCAACAGGGAGAAGGCCAGGATGTCCTTGTACTCAGCCCCGAAGGCCCCGCCCGTCAGCATGGAGAGGTAGGAGCCGGAGAAGGCCTCCAGGAGTCCCAGGACCAGACCGCCCGCCATGGCGCCGGGAATGTTCCCGATGCCGCCCAGGACGGCCGCCGTGAACGCCTTGATGCCCGGGACGAAGCCCGTGTAGGGATTGATGACGCCGTACTGGACGCCAAAGAGGACCCCGGCCGCCCCCCCCATGGCCCCGCCAATGAGGAAGGTGAGAGAGATAATGCGGTTCACATTAATGCCCATGAGGCTCGCAGTGGCCTGGTCCTCGGCCACGGCCCGGATGGCCTTGCCCATCTTGGTCCGGTTGACGATCAGGGTCAGGCAGATGAGCATCCCGATGGCGGCCACGATCACGATAATGGACTTGAGGGAGATGTCAAAGGTCTCGCCGAAGGAGATCCGGATGTCGAAAAAGTCCACCGAGGGATAGACGAGGTGGAAGGCGTTGCGCCAGAGGCTCTCCAGCAGGCGGACGGCATCCTGCAGGAAGAAGGAGGCGCCGATGGCCGAGATGAGCGGAACCAGGCGGGGCGCCGCCCGGAGGGGGCGGTAGGCGACCCGTTCCAGCCCCACCGCCAGCAGGCCGCTGGCCGCCATGCCGGCCGCCACCAGCAGGACAATCAGGAGCAGGGGCGGCACGCCCCCCAGCCACCCGGCGGCTTTCAGCCCCAGGAGGACCTCCGCCCCGATGAAGGCCCCCACCACGAAGATCTCGCTGTGGGCGAAGTTGATGAGCTGCAGGACCCCGTACACCATCGTGTACCCCAGGGCGATGAGGGCATACATGAAACCCAGGATGAGCCCATCCACCAGCACCTGGGGAAACATGGCAATGGCAACCTGCATGCGTGCTCCCGTGGGCCGGCAACAGCAAGGGGGCGGTTCCCCGCCCCCCTGGTGTTGTGGCAAGCCTCAGGCTACATTTTCTTCTGCAGCGCCGGGGCAGTGATCTCGAGGGTCTTGATCAGCTTGTTTCCCGCCCACTTGCCGGGATCGTCCGAGACCACCTGGAGGACGAAGTAGCCGGCCTTGGCCCGGTCACCCTTCTCATCGAACGTAATGGTCCCGGTGAGCCCCTTGTAGCCCTTGGTCGCCCGCACGGCCTTCGCGACCTGCTCCCGGGTGGGCTTGTCCCCCTTGTTGGCGTTGATGGCGCTCTCGAGGGCCTTCAGGATGACGGCCGCCGAGTCGTAGGCCTCGGTCGCGTAGGGCTCGGGATCCTTCTTGAACTTCGCCTTGTGGTCGGCGATGAACTTCTTGGCCTCCGGGAAGACCGTCGCGGGGCCGGCCGTCGTCGTATAGTAAATGCCGACGCCCGCCTTGCCGGTGATCTTCGCGAAGTCGCTGGAATCCATCCCGTCGGGCCCCAGGAACTGGCCCTTGACTCCCTTCTCCCGCATCTGCTTGAGGAACACCGCGCCCTGGTCGTAGATGCCGCCGAAGTAGATCAGGTCCGGGTTCTTGGCCTTCATGGGCGTAATGATGGGGTCGAAGTTGGCCTTCTCCTCGGTCCCCTCGAAGCCAAGAATCTGGATCTTATGCACCTCGGCTGCGGTTTT
>JAHFDC010000107.1 GCA_023249205.1 Candidatus Methylomirabilota bacterium | reverse complement strand
GGCGGGACCCGTGTCGGCTGAGCCTCCCCGGCGAGTTTGGCCAGGGCAAGCGCCGCGTGCGCCCGCACCCCCGGGTCCCGGTCCGCCAGGGCGCGCCGCAGCGCCGGGCGCGCCGCCTCCGCCCCGATCTCCCCGAGCGTCCAGGCGGCCCGCAGGCGCAGCGGTGGCTCCTCCGCCGTGAGATAGCCCGCCACCACCGGTGCCCCGGCCGCGTCCCCGAGCCGCCCGAGGATCCAGGCGGCGTACAGGCGCACGCCGGCAGGCGCGGCCTGGTCCGCTAACACGCCCGCAAGAAGGGGACGGGGGGTCTCATCCCCGAGGCCCGCCAGGGTCTCGGCCGCGTAGAGGGCCAGGGAGCGATCGGGGGCCTCGAGGGCCCGGTACAGCGCTTCCCGGCCCGCCGGCTCGCCGCGGCGCGCCAGGGCTTCCGCGACGCTCACCCGCACGTAGGGGTCATGGTCTGCCAGGCGCGCCTCAAGAAGAGCCCCAACGCTCCGCTCCCGGAGGGGTGCCAGCCCCAGCGCCGCTGCCATCCGGAGCGACGGATCCCGCTGCGCCAGAGCCTCCCGGAGGACCGGCAGCCCGGCGGAGTTCCCCGCGTGCGCGAGGGCGCTCGCGGCCGCCACCCGCACGCGCCAGTCGGGGTCCCGCAGCGCGGTCCGCACCGCCGCGGCCGCCGCCGGTCCGATCTGCCCCAGCGCCTCCGCCGCTGCGGCCCGGACGAAGGGGTGCCGATCCCCCGCGAGCGGCAGGAGGAGCGCCCGCGCGCCGGGATCCTTCCGGGCCCCGAGGCCGCGAGCCGCGGCAGCCCGCACCGCCGGATCCGGGCTCAGCAGGGCGAGCCGCAGCAGGGGCGCCTCCCACGGGGGCCCGCCGTTGCCAGGCGGCAGGGCCCCTGCCTCGAGGACGGCCCGCCTCCCCCGCAGCAGCGCCTCCTCGACGGCCGCGGCGAAGATCGCCGGGAGGAGCCCGTCCGGCCCAGGCTCCGGCGCAACCCCGAGGTAGGCGGCCACCGCCTCCTCGAGGCGCCCAGCCCGGAGGAGGAGGCGCGTCCGCAGGGCCGGCAGCGGCGCGGCCCCCTGCCGCTCCGCCCGCTCCGCCCAGGCGACCGCCCGGTCCGTCTCCCCGCTCGCCGCGGCGGCGATGGCTGCCGCCTGGAGCAGGTCCGGACCCGGCGCGCAGCCCTCCAGGGCCACGGCCAGCAGGACAAGGAGCAGGACCGGGCGCCTCACCGCACCCGCCTCCCTCGCCTCGCGGCGACCAGGGCAGGGTACTTCGCCGCCACGCCGCGCGCCCGCGCGACGGGGTACTTGCGCGCGTTGGTCGTGAGCTTCCGGAGGGCCGCCCCTCTCAGGTCCACCCCGAGCACGTCGGCCAGCGAGAGGAGCAAGAGGAGGACGTCGGCCATCTCGGCCGCGACCCTGTCCCGCTCCCGCCGGCGGGCCAGGTGCGCCGCCGCCGCGGCCTCGTCCTTCCACTGGAAGTGCTCCAGAAGTTCGGCCGCCTCCAGCGCGATCGAGATGGCCAGGTCCTTCGGCGCGTGGAACTGCCGCCAGTCCCGCGCGTCCCGGAAGGCCGCCACCCGTCGCTGCAGGTCCCGCACCCTTCACCCCCCGCGTCCCTTAGAGGTTGGTCTCCGAGACCTCGGGGCCGCCCCCGCGGAGAGCGCGCTCCGCCGCGTCGGCCAGCGCCCGGTCGTGCCGGTGATCGGGCGCGAAGACCCGGCAGAGGGCAACCTTCGGGGGGACGTGCCGGAAGAACTCCCGCAGCGGGCTGGGGGAGACCTCCCCCGTGGCCGGGTTGAAGACGTTCACCGTCTTCCCCCGCTCGGCGAGCGGGTTCAGGGGGCGGGTATCCTGGGTGGCGAGATCCACCTCGAAGGGGAGGTCCCGGAGGCGCGGGGGGAGGTGCCGCCGGATCTCCCGCTGCAGTTCCTCGGCGTTCCGGAAGCGCTTCCCCTGGTCCGCCTCGTCCAGGGAGAGGACCCGGTCGTAGGCCATCTTCCACTTCACGCGCCGGGCGAGGATGTCGCTCCACCCGCGGCCGAGCGCCCGCTGCCGCCGCGTGACCCCGCGCGCTCCGGGCCGCGCCCACTCCTGGACCTTCTGGAGGAGGAACCACTCGGTCATCCCCAGGTACCGGTCGAGCCGGCGCGCCGGGTTTTCCCGGATGAGTTCTCCCATCGTCTCCGCGAAGATCTCCCGCATCTGGAGGTCCACGGCCCGGTTGGTCCGGTGGTAATACACGTCGGAGTACATGGCCACCCGGGCCTGGAGAAACCGGAGCAGGACCGGGACGCCAGCCCGATGGATGGTGAGGCCCTTCGGATGCACGAAGGTATAGAAGAGGAGCCTCTCGGTGTCCACCAGGTCGAGGGAGAAGCCGGTCATGTAGGCATCCCGTTGGACGTAGTCCAGATTGTCCGCGGTGTAGATGCCGGAGAAGACGGGGCGGAGGAGGCGCACCCACCCGGGGGCGTCCGGCCCGCTGCCGTCTGCCGGTTTCCGGATCAGGAACGCCACCCAGCGGGGGTCAACCCGCTCGCGGGGCGCGAAGGGCCCCGCCGGGCTGCGCCCGAGCGCGCGCAGGATCGCCCCGAGTCTCCGGACGATGATCCGCTGGCCGAGGATCTCGTGGGTGAGGCCGAAGCGGGGCTGGAGGAAGTGCTCGTCAAAGAAGTGGCTGAAGGGACCGTGCCCCACGTCGTGCAGCAGCCCCGCGGCCCGGAGCGTGGCGTGCACGAGGGGGAAGGAGGGGCAGCGGTCCCGTAGCGCGCGACACGCCGTGACCAGGCTCGGGTAGAGTTGCTCCCCGAACCGCCCGGCCAGGTGCATGGTGCCGAGCGAGTGCTGGAAGCGGCTGTGCTCGCCCGACGGGTACACCCACCAGGTGCTCTGGAGTTGATGGATGAAGCGGAGGCGCTGGACCCAGGGGTTGTCGAGCAGGGCCTTCTCGGTGGGCTCGGCCGGGTCCGTCCCGCGGGGGACCGTGAACTGGATATACCCGTAGAGGGGATCGGCGAGAAGCGCGATCCCCTCCACGGGCGACCCCCAGGCGCCCTGCCCGCCCCTCAAAGGGGAAGGGGCACCCGCCCCCCGGGGGGAACCGGTGCCCCTCCCTCGCCCGCGCGCGGGACCGCCGCCCCCTCGCCCCACCTCGGCCCGCCCGTCCTCCTCACTCCGCCCCGACGGACCGGAGCGCCTCGAAGAGGGAGACCGTCCCCAAATTCCCGCACCCCGGACACTCCAGATCCATGGGCGTGCCCACGCTGGCGAGGCAAAGGGCGCACACCTCCTGGCGACACACCTCGCAGAAGCCCAATCCTTTCTGCAACGGGTGCACCGGGCAACTCATGATTCTCCCCTCCTCGCGATCGTTGGCGACGCTTGTCCGGAGGTGCCCGAGAACTGCGGCAAGATGGCCGCACGATACCACGCGCTCTCGGAGAGGGTCAAGGGAATCGGCCCCGGCCGGCCGCTCCGCGGGCTTAGCCCGGACAATTCATGAATATCTGCTGCGGCAGCAGATCCTCTCGCCCGGCGCGGCTGTTCTCGCTCGCCCTCCTCGACGTATTCCAGCGAATACGCCTGCGTCGGGCTCGCTTGCGAGCAGCCGCGGCGGGCTTCGGTCTCCGCTGCCTCGCGACGACATTCCTGAATGGTCCGGGCTAGGCGCGCGGGTGGAAGCGGCGGTGGACCTCCTTCAGGTGGGTGCGGGCGACGTGGGTATAGATCTGGGTGGTCCCCAGGTCGGCGTGGCCCAGCATCATCTGCACCGCTCGGAGATCGGCGCCCCGCTCGAGGAGGTGGGTCGCGAAGGAGTGCCGGAGGGTATGCGGGGAGACAGCCCGGCCGATGCCGGAAGCCCGGGCGCACCGCTTCAGGAGGGCCCAGAAGGCCTGGCGGGTGAGCGGCCGGCCCCGCCGGCCGACGAAGAGGGCCGGGCTCTCGCGGCCCTTCAGGAGGGGTGGCCGCCCCCGCCCCAAATACTCCCGGAGCCAGCGCAGGGCCTCCCGGCCGACCGGAACGACTCGCTCCTTGTCCCCTTTTCCCACCGCGCGGACAAACCCGGCGGTCAGGTTCACCGCGCCCAGGGGAAGGCCGGTGAGCTCGCTCACCCGAAGCCCGGTGGCATAGAGCAACTCCAGCATCGCCCGATTCCGCAGGCCGAGCGGCCGGCGCGTGTCCGGGACCGCGAGGAGGCTCTCCACCTGGGCCAGGCTGAGCACCCCCGGCAGACGACGCGGGGCGCGGGGGCGGCGGACCAGCTCGGCGGGGTCCTCGGCGGCCCGCCCGGTGGCGAGGAGGAACCGGTGCAGCCCCCGGACCGCGGAGAGCGCCCGGGCCGCCGAGGGCTCCGCGAGGCCGCTCGTCCGTAGCCGGGCGAGGAAGGCCGTCAGGTGGGCGGGCTGGATGGCCGTGACGTCTCGGAGGCCCTCGCCATCGAGGAACTCGAGGTAGCGGCGGAGGTCGCGCGCGTAGGCCTCCCGGGTGTGGGGTGAGGCGCTCCGCGCCGTCGCCACCGCCATCAGGTACTCATCCACGAGCGCGTCGAGGTTCATCACCTAAGGGGCCCCACCGCCCTTTCCGTTAGACCGGCGG
>JAHFDC010000106.1 GCA_023249205.1 Candidatus Methylomirabilota bacterium | reverse complement strand
GGGCACCGGCGCAGGCCGGGCGATGGGGACGCGGCCGGCCCGGCATGCGGGATTGCTGGGATGCGATGATCGGGGGAACCCCCTCGAGCGAGAGAGACTCATGAAACGCGCCGGGATCGTATGCCTCAGTCTCGGCCTGGCGGTGGGCCTGGGAGTCGAGCCCGCAGTCCCGGCAGCGGGGCAGACCCCCCGACAGGGCGGGGTCTATCAGTTTTCTCTCGGGCCCTCCGATCCCCCCTCGCTGGACCCGGCTCACGTGACCGACACGACCTCCCACGCGGTCGTCTCGGAACTCTTCGACGGTCTCGTCGAGTTCGATCCCCAGATGCGCGTCCGCCCGGCCATCGCCGAGCGCTGGGAGATCTCGCCCGATGGCCGCACCTACCGGTTCTTTCTCAGAAGGGGCGTCCGGTTCCAGACCGGGCGGGAGGTCAGTGCCGAGGACTTCCGGTACAGTTTCCTCCGGGTCCTGGATCCAAAGACGAAATCGGAGCGGACCTGGATCCTGGACAGGCTGGACGGCGCGGCGGAGTTCCTTGCGGGGAGAGCCGCGGATGTACGGGGGATCCTGGCCCGGGACCGCTACACGCTGGAATTACGCCTGACCGAGCCCTTCGCCCCCTTCCTGGCCCTGCTCGCCTATCCGGCGGCCATGGTCGTTCCCCGGGAGGCGGTGGAGCGGGCCGGGCTTGACTTCTCGGCGCGCCCCGTGGGGACGGGGCCCTTTCGCCTCGCGGAGTGGCGCCGGGATGACCGGGTCGTTCTCGAGGCGAGCCCGGACTACTTCCGGGGGCGTCCGCACCTGGACCGGATCGTGTTCCGGATTATCCCCGATGATCTGACCCGCCTCCAGGAATTCAAGGCCGGCACCCTCCACCACACTGATGTCCCGGCCGGCCTCTACCTGACCATCGCGGCGGACCCGGCCCTCAAGGGCCGGCTGCACTCCCAATCCATCCTGGGGATCCAGGCGGTCCGCCTCAACGTGGAGGTCCCCCCCTTCGTTGGGAACCCGAGGCTGCGCCAGGCGCTCAACCACGCCGTGGACAAAGTCGCTTTCGCACAGGTCATCATGGAGGGGCGCGTAAAGCCCGCTACCGGCATCCTTCCCCCGGGGATGCCAGGCTACAGCGGGGGACTTCCCGGCTATCCCTTCGACCGGACCCGGGCAAGGCACCTTCTGGCCGAGGCCGGCTTTCCTGATGGGAGGGGGCTGCCGCCGCTCACGCTGCACTACAACACGGGCCTGACCAACAGGCGCCTTGCCGAGTTCGTTCAGGCGCAATGGGCTGAGGTCGGCGTGAAGGTGGAGGTGGCCGCCCTGGACTGGCCGGCCTACCTCAAGCTCGTGGATGCCGGCCGCACCCAGATGCACCGGATGGGCTGGATCGCCGACTACCCCGACCCGGAGAACTTCCTCACCGTCCTCTTTCACAGCAGGAACATCGGGGAGCGGGGGAACACGAGCCGGTACCGGAATCTCAAGGTGGACGGCTTGCTGGAGCGGGCGGACCGGGCGACGAACGAGGCCGACCGGATCCGCCTCTACCGGGAAGCCGAGCGGCTCATCGTGGAGGATGCCCCGTGGATCTTCCTGAACTATTACAGCACCGACCTGCTGGTGCACCCGGCAGTCCGCAACCTGGTGGAGCAACTTTCTCCGATGGACTCCTCGCCCACCATCAGCCTGGTCCAGATGCGGCTGGTCTGGCTCGCGGAGTAAGGCGTGGGCCTCCTCGCCTTCGCCCTCCGCCGGACGCTGCAACTGGCCCCGGTCCTCCTCGGGCTCACGCTCATCGTCTTTGCCCTCCAGGCGCTGGCCTTGGGGGACCCGGTCCGAGCGGCCATGGGGCAGCGGGGGGATCCGGAGGTAATCGCCCGGATCCGGGCAGAGTATGGCCTGGATGCTCCCCTCTGGGCCCAGTACGGCCGGTACCTCGCTCGCCTCCTCCGGGGAGATTTCGGGCGCTCCTTCCGCCAGCAGGTGCCCGTCGCTGACCTGATCGTCGAGCGCCTTCCCGCCACGCTCCGCCTCGCCCTGGCCGCCATGGGGCTCGCCGTGCTCCTGGGGGTGGCGGCCGGCGTCACCGCCGCCGTGACGCACGGCCGGCTGGCGGATCTGGCCATGATGACCGTCGCCCTGGTGGGCATCTCCACCCCCGTCTTCTGGCTCGGGATGATGCTGATCCTGCTCTTCGCGGTCACGCTCGGCTGGTTCCCCATCTCGGGGTACGGGGAGGGGGACTGGCGGCACCTCGTCCTGCCCGCCTTCACCCTGGGGGGGTTGCACGTGGGCTACATTGCCCGGATGACCCGCTCGAGCCTGCTCGAGGTCCTCCGGGAGGATTATTTGAGAACCGCCCGCGCGAAGGGCCTCCGCGAGGGGGTGGTCCTCCTCAAGCACGGCCTGCGCAACGCCGCGCTGCCCATTCTCACGCTGATCGGCATCGGGCTCGGGGACCTCCTGGTGGGGGCCCCCCTGACCGAGACCGTCTTTGCCTGGCCCGGTCTCGGCCGGCTGCTGGTGGCGGCGGCAGCGAACCGGGACCTCCCCGTGGTGTTGGGGGCGACGCTCCTCTTTGCGCTGATCACCGTGGGGGCGAGCTTTCTGGTAGATTGTTGTTACGTGGTGGCGGACCCCCGCGTCCGCTTCGCGGGGGGGAGGCGGTGAGGGGCCTCCTCAAGCACCGGGGCGCCCTGGCCGGCACCGTCCTGCTCCTCACGGTCCTGGCAGCGGCCCTCCTCGCGCCGGTCCTCGCCCCCTACGACCCGGCCCGCGTCCCGACCGACCTGGCGGCGCGGAGCATGCGCCCGCCGGGGCGGGAGCACTGGCTCGGCACCGACCTGCTCGGGCGGGACCTGCTCAGCCGGATCCTGTACGGGGCCCGGGTGTCGCTCCTGGTCGGGTTGGCCGTGGCCCTGCTCACGGCGGCCCTCGGGGCCGGGGTCGGCTTGCTCGCCGGCTTCTACGCTGGTACGATAGACGCCGTGTTCATGCGGCTCACCGATGCGATCATGGCGTTTCCGACGCTCGTGCTGGCCATCGCAGCCGTGGCCATCCTGGATCAGCCGGGCCTCCTCGCGCTGATCCTGGTCCTCGCAGCCGTCCAGTGGACGGCGGTGGCCCGCCTCATCCGGGGGCAGGCCCTCAGCCTCCGGGAGCGGGAGTTCGTTTCGGCCGCCTATGCGCTCGGAGCCCGCGACCTCCGGATCCTGGTGCGCCACCTGCTCCCCAACTGCCTCGCCCCCCTGCTCGTCTCGACCACCTTCGGGGTGGCCAGCAACATCCTGGCCGAGGCGGGCCTCTCCTTCCTGGGGCTGGGCATCCAGCCGCCCGCCGTGAGCTGGGGCTCACTCCTCTCCGAAGGGGCGGTGTACCTCACCGCGAAGCCGTGGCTGGTCATCTTCCCGGGGCTGGCGATTTCCCTCACCGTCCTGGGGTGCAATCTCGCGGGCGATGGCCTCCGGGACCTCCTGGGGCCGCACCCGGCCGGGTGATCCATGGCGTCGTTCGATACGAACAGCGATCTGCTCACCGTGGAGAACCTGCAGACGTATTTCTTCACGGACGCGGGAGTCGTGCGGGCGGTGGACGGCGTCTCGTTCCGGATCGCGCCGGGGGAGACGCTCGGGGTGGTGGGGGAGTCGGGGTGCGGGAAGACCGTCACCGCCCTCTCGATCCTGCGGCTCGTGCCCGACCCGCCGGGGCGGATCGTGGGGGGGCGGGTCGCCTTCGAGGGGACGGAGCTCCTCGCGCTCGATCCTGAGCGGATGCGCAAGATGCGGGGGAGCGCGATCGCCATGATCTTCCAGGAGCCGATGACCTCCCTGAACCCGGTCTTCACCGTCGGGGACCAGATCGCCGAGGGGGTCCGGCTCCACCAGGGCCTCTCCCGCCGCGCGGCGTGGGAGAAGGCCGTGGAGATGCTCCGTCTGGTCCAGATGCCCGACCCGGAGCGCCGCGTGCGCGAGTACCCCCACCAGCTCTCCGGGGGGATGCGCCAGCGGGTCATGATCGCCATGGCGCTTTCCTGCGGGCCGCGGCTCCTCATCGCGGATGAGCCGACCACGGCCCTGGACGTGACCATCCAGGCTCAGATCCTGGAACTTCTGGTCCGGCTGAAGGAGGAGATGGGGATGGCGGTGATGCTGATCACCCACGATCTGGGGGTGATCGCGGATACCGCCCAGCGGGTCGTCGTGATGTACGCCGGACGGGTGGTGGAGGAGGCGTCCGTCCGGGACCTCTTCGCGAACCCGCGGCATCCCTACACACAGGGGTTGCTCGACTCCATCCCGTCCCTGGAGAAGGGGGCGGGGGGGCGGGAGCGGCTCAAGGCGATCCCCGGGCTGGTCCCGAGCCTGCTGGACCTTCCTCCCGGCTGCCGATTCAGCGACCGCTGCCACCTGGCGGTGCCGGAGTGCCGGGCGGCCGAGCCGGAGCTCCGGCAGGTCGGCGCGCATCACCGGGCCCGGTGCATCTTTGCGTGAGAGGGGGATGGCAACGCCGCTGCTCACGGTCACCGATCTGAAGAAACACTTCCGGGTGGGCCGGGGCCTCCTCTGGGGACAGGGGGGGATCGTGCGGGCCGTGGACGGGGTCTCCTTCACCCTCCA
>JAHFDC010000105.1 GCA_023249205.1 Candidatus Methylomirabilota bacterium | reverse complement strand
GAGGGTCACGCGCCGGGTGGGCGGCCCGGTGGCCTCGTGCTGCACCAGGTCAGTATTGAGGCGCGAGAGCCCCTGAGAGTTCCCCTCATCAGCGAGGACTTCCGTCTCGAACCAGTGGAGCGTCGAGGTGAGCGCGACGCTCGTCTCCCTGCGCTCGCGGGAGGCCAGCATCCGAAAGGTGGGATCCTCGGCCAGGCGCTCGGCGTCATTGGTATCCTCGTAGCCAGCCAGGCGGCTGTAGATGGACTGGCGGACCAGATCAAGGTTGCGTCCGGTACGGGGATCGGTGAGGTGTCGCTCGATCAGGGCGCTCAGGCCGAGTCGTTCGTCCAACTCCCGCGGGAGCAACAGCCCAGCATCGGAGGTCACCGTCGCGCCCCGGAACTCCACCCGGAGCTGGGGATTAAACGAGAGACGAAAAGGGCCAGATTTCGCGTCACCCATTGGGTGGTGCCCTCCGCACCAGCGAGGAGCCCCAAGACCCGCATCTTTTGCGGGAGTTGACAAATTATACCTGGTGCGTTCACCTTTCAAATCGTAAATCTGGGATAAGATTGAAGAAATTCCTCACCCATGACAATCAGACCCTCCTGTGTTTACCGCCCCGCCGGCCAAATCGCTCGCTCGGACTCGGGAGCGGGAAAAAGGCGGAACTGGAGGAGGAATGAGGGTGGTGACCGGCGAGACGGGGTCAGCCTGCCTTGGGTGACTTGAGGCCCAGCGTCCGCATCAGGCGGAAGAAATACGTCGGCTGGAGTCCCAGATGGCGGGCGGCCTGGGTCTGGTTCCCACCCGTCCGCTCCAGGGCGTGGCGGAGGCTCTGCCGCTTAAACGCCTTTACCCCCTCGTGGAAGGGGAGGTGCAGCGGGAGGGCGTCGCCGGACGGCTGCGTTTGCAGGGCTGGCGCGAGGACCGCCGGCTCGATTTTCTGCCCCGCTGTCGTGAGAACGACCGCCCGTTCCATCGCGTTCTGGAGCTCCCGGACGTTGCCGGGCCAGTGGTACCGCGCGAGGAGCCCCTCCGCCTCGGGGGTGAGACGCGGCACGGGCCGCTTCATCTCGCGGGCGAAGCGCTGGAGGAAGTGCTTCACCAGCGGGGCCAGGTCTTCGGGGCGATCCCGCAGGGGCGGGAGGGGAAGACTCACCACGTTCAGCCGGAAGTACAGGTCCTCCCGGAACTTCCCCTCCGCGACCAGCTTCCCCAGATCCCGGTTTGTGGCCGCGATCATCCGAACGTCAACGCGGGTACTGCGCGTGCTGCCCACGGGACGAACCTCCCGGTCCTGCAGGACGCGCAGCAGCTTCCCCTGGATCGGCGAGGGCGTATCCCCCACCTCATCCAGGAAGATGGTCCCGCCCTGGGCCTCTTCGAACAGGCCCTTCTTCTGGCTGACGGCCCCGGTGAAGGCCCCCCGCATGTGGCCGAACAACTCACTCTCCATGAGCGCTTCCGAGAGGGCGGCACAGTTGAGAGGCAAAAACGGGCGGGAGCGCCGGGGGCTCCACTGGTGGACCTGGCGGGCGACCATCTCCTTCCCCGTCCCGCTCTCCCCGATCAGCAGCACGGTGGCGAAGGAGTCGGCCACCTGCCGGGCCATCGCGAGGACCTGGCGCATGGCGGGGCCCTCCCACACGAGGGCGCCGTGCTGGGCCTCGATCTGCGCCTGGAGCAGGCGGGTCTGCCGATGCAACCGCTCGCGCTCCAGCGCCCGGTCAATCACCACCTCCAGGTGGGCCGGGTCGTAGGGCTTGGTGATGAAGTCGTAAGCGCCCTCACGCATCGCCTGGACGGCGTTCTCCAGACTCCCGTAGGCCGTCACCACGATGACGGGAGTCGTGACCCCCTGGGCCCGGATCGTCTGGAGAAATTCGATGCCGCCCATCTCCGGCATCTGGAGGTCCAGAAGGATGAGGTCGGGATCGAACTCGGGAAGCACGGCTAACGCCTCCCGGCCCGAGCCCGCCCCACCCGCCTCGAACCCCAGGAGGCGCAGACGGTCCCGGAGCGTCTCCCGGTTGTCCGCGTCGTCATCCACGATGAGGACCCGCCCGCTGCGCATCGGCCCCTCAGACTCCGGGCATGGCCGGGAGCGTGAAGGAAAAGGTGCTCCCCTGTCCCGGGCTGCTCCGGACCCAGATCCGGCCCCCCTGCAACTCAATCAGGCTCTTCGCGATCGCCAGCCCGAGCCCCGAGCCGGCCCGCTTCCCGCTCGGGCCCGGGGAGACCTGCTGGAACTTATCGAAGATCCGCTCCTGCTCCGCCTCCGGGATTCCCTCCCCCTCGTCACGGACATCAGTCCGTGCGACCTCCGCCCCCTCCCGGGCCACCTCCACCCAGACCCGCGCGCCGGGAGGGCTGAACTTGATGGCGTTGCTCAGGAGGTTCATCAGGACCTGGTGGAGGCGGTCCCGGTCGGCCGAGACGAGCACCTCCTGGGCCGGGGCCGTGAACTCCAGGCGGAGGTGTCGCTCCTCCGCGAGCGGCCGGGCCGCGTCCAGCGCCTCCGTGACCGCCTCCCGGAGCCGGACCGGCCGGCGGCTGAGTTCCACCTTCCCCGCCTCGATCCTGGCCAGATCCAGCAGGTCATTGACCAGGCGGACCAGCCGGTCCGCGCTCCCCTTCGCCCGGGCGAGGACGGTCCGCTGCTCCCCCGCCACCGGCCCGGCCGCCCCATCGAGCAGGTTATCAATGGAGCCCTTGATGGCATTCAGGGGTGTCCGGAGTTCGTGGGAGACGTTGGAGAGGAACTCCGACTTCAGCCGGTCCAGTTCCTGGAGTCTGGCGAAGGAAACCTCCAGTTCCGCCGTTCGCTGCCGCACCTTCGCCTCCAGGGTCAGGTTCAGTTCCTCGGTGAGCCGGTAGGAGGCCGCATTGGCGATGGCCAGGGCGACCTGCGTTCCCAGGGTCATCAGCAGGCGCTCGTCATCCTTGGTCAGGCGGCGCTCGCTCCGGAGGTTGTCCGCGGCCAGCGTCCCCACGATCCGGTCCTGGGCCTTCAGGGGGACCACCAGGAAGCCCCGGGTGTCCAGGGCCTCCACGATGGCCCGGTTGAGGGGGACGGCCGCTTCCCCGATATCCTCCACGAGGATCGGCTCCCCGGTGGCCACCACCAACGCGTGGGCCCCCGCATCCCGGTCCACCGGGACCTCCAGACTCTCCACGCGCCGGGCCACCTCGGGCGATGCCCCCAGCACCCGTCCCCGGGAGAGGACGCGGCGCTCCGGGTCGAAGAGGAGGATCATGGCCCGGTCGTAGCCGAGTTCATCCACCACCAGGTGCAGGACCGTGTCAGTGAGCCGGTCCAGGTCGAGGGTGGCGCACAACGCCAAACTGCCCTTGAAGAGGGTCGAAAGCTCCGAAGCCCGCCGGTCAATCGTCCGGTACGAGGTCTCCAGCTCCTGGTGGGCGGCCCGCAATTCGCCGTACTTCTGCTCCAGGAGCTTCATGGCGTCCTCGATTTCGCGGTGCAGGTCCAGCACGACGTCGTAGTTCAGGCTGAGGTTCCGATTGACATCCCGGAGCCGCCCCAGCGTGAAGCCCAGGAGGACGGGGAAGAGGGCCAGGCTCCCCTTGAGCAGCAGGCTCAACTCCGGCGCCCGGACGTGCAGGAAGAGGAAAAGGAAGAGGCCCAGGGCCGCTCCCAGGCCGCTCCCCCAGTAGGCGAACCTCCCGGCGGCGCTCTCGTCCCACTCGACCCGGTAGATGCACACGGTGGCCCCGCGACACTGGCAGGCCTCCTCCCGGACGGCCGCCGGCGGGAGGCGGAAGATGCCGGGGACGGCCGCGTACATGCCGGCCCGCACGGCGCAGACCGCCGGGTCGGGGACGTAGCCCGGGCGCATCTCATTGATGAGGGTGAGGGAGCCGGGCTGGGGGTTCCGGATGGTGAGGTCGCTGACCTTGCTGAAACGCGAGTAGACTTCCGGGCCCCGCCGGTAGACGCCCAGGGGGGTTCCCAGGCTCCGGATCAGGACGTAGGCCGCGCCGATGCTGTCCTTGCTGACGGCGTGCTGGCCGATCTTGAAGGGGGCGTCCGGGTCGTTCAGGACCTGGCAGGCGGTCTGGAGAGCCTTTCGATAGAAATCGTACGAGACCCAGTTGTTCTCGTCGGTGAGGTAGGCGGCCGGAACCCCCACGGCCTCCACGAAGCGCTGGGCGGCCCCGCCGTCCTTCTGCCGCTCCAGGTACGTGAGGATCGAGCGGGTCAGCCGGCAGTTGACCTCCGGCTCCACACGCCCCTCATTCCGCCCGACACTGGTGGCGGTACTCTGGTAGTTAACAGGATCGGCGCCAAGCTCCGGTGGCCGCCTTCTGGGGGTGCCCCACCACTATCCGAGAAGGCTCTTCCTGTCAAGCGTCCCTATCTGATCGTTCCTGGCCACCCTCGCCGGCGGAAGCCCTTCGAGCCGATCCACGCAGGTCCTGAACGAGATGGGTCTGGGTGAGCGTCGGCCCGGGAAACCTGAGGGCTCGGCCGAGGGTCAGGGCCGGCGGGGCCTCGAGGCCGGCCTGGGAGAGGAGGCTCTCGGATGCGAGGAGATCGCCAGGCGAGCCGTCGGCGAGGACCCGGCCCTCGGAGAGAAAGACCACGCGAGGAAAACACTCGGCGACAAGGTCCATGTCATGGGTGATAGCGAGA
>JAHFDC010000104.1 GCA_023249205.1 Candidatus Methylomirabilota bacterium | reverse complement strand
ACGCCGGCCCCTCCCGATCCCAGCCAGCTCCGCGCCCGGAAGCGCGGTCGGCGCGTTCTGGCCCAGGGGGGCGGACATGTTCACTGAGCAGTTAGGCGGACATTTTCACTGAGCACCGACAGCGCCTTTTTCCCGGGGTTCGCTCCCCGGTGAGTCCCCTCCAACTAATACAAACGAGATGAATTGGGTGACAAGAGGTCCGGGTGCCGCCGGCGACAGGACCCGGACGTTGTCCCTTTGACTCTGTCGTTTGTATTAGATGCGATAACTACTCCGCGCACCGGCGTGGGTCCATTCGGATTCCGCGACGCGCGATTTCTCCAGCGCGGTGTCGCCGAAGCTCACCGGCTTGCCCGCCCCCCGCCACGCCGCCGTGCCCCCGTTGACGCTCGCCACTTGCGTGATGCCCACCTGCGTGAGGAACTGCGCCGCCCGGAGGGAGCGGATCCCGCGCTCGCACACCGTGAGGATGGGGCGATCCCGCGGGACCTCGTCCAGGCGGGACGCCAGGTCCGCCTGGGGCAGACTGACCGCCCCGGGGACGTGGCCGTGCGCGTACTCTTCCGGCTCGCGGACATCCAGCACGACCGCGTCCGGCGGACGGGCTTCGAGCGCCCCGATGTCAATCTCCCTGACCGGAGGGGTGGAGGTCAGCATGGCCCAGGGCATCTCCGCCAGGCCCCGGTTGGTCGCCTCGATCGCGGTCATGTTCAGCGGGCGCGCGGGGACGCCATCCGTCAGGGTCGCGATGAACGCGGCGCGATCCAGGCGGGCCAGCGGGTTGTAGAGCCGCTCGAAACCGATGGTCGTGCTCGGCCGGCCACACATCCCCTTGCCGCAGGGCCCCTCGAAGTGGCCGGGGAAGACCGCCACCCAGTCCGGCAGCCGCAGCAGGCGGCTCAGGCTCTCGTACTGGGCGGCGGCGTCGCCCCCGCCGAAGTCCGGCCGCCCCACGTCGCCGACGAGCAGCGAATCGCCCGTCAGCACCATGGACGGCTCGGGGCTGCGCGGGGGGTTGATGATCAGGATCGAGATTAACTCCAGGCGATGCCCGGGCGTGCGCAGCACGCGCAGGCGCAACTGCCCCAGCGGCAGCTCTTCTCCGTCTTTCAGGGGGCGAATCGGGTAGGTCACCTGGGCCGATTCGTGGAGGCACAGTTCGGCCCCGTGCTTGGCCCGAAGGTCCCGCGCGCCCGACACGTGATCCGCGTGCACGTGCGTGTCAATGACGTAGCGCAGCCGAAAATTGCGCTCTGCCAGGAGGGCGTCGTACTGCTGCGTCTCAACCGCGGGATCCACGATGGCCGCCTCATGCGACCCGCGAGACGCGATCAGATACGAGGCGCACCCGCACCGTTCGTCCAGGATCTGCTTGAAGTACATCCGCTGCCCCCTGCGCTCACATATAGCGTATTTCGGGAGCCGTGGCAATCGCCCGGCCTTGCCAAACCGGCGACCCTCTGCTAGGAGAGAGGTGGGATCTGGAGAGAGGGAGGAGGCGCCATGAACCGGCGTGAGGCCGAGGCGCGCGTCCGGGAGTTGCGCGAAGAGATCCAGCGCCACGACTACCTCTACTACGTCGAGAACCGCCCGGAGATCCCAGATGCCCGGTACGACGCCTTCGTCCAGGAGTTGCAACGACTTGAGGCTGCCTCTCCCGACCTGGTGACGGCCGACTCCCCCACCCAGCGGGTGGGCGGGGTCGTGGCGGAGGGGTTCGCCGCGGTCGAGCACCGGACCTCCATGCTCTCGCTGGGGAATGCAACCTCCGTGGAAGACCTGCGGGAGTTCGAGGCGCGCCTCGGCCGCGCCCTTCCCGGGGAGCGCTTCGAATACGTGGCGGAGCCGAAGGTGGACGGCCTCGGGGTCGCGCTCCTGTACGAGCGGGGGGTCCTGACCCGCGGCGCCACCCGAGGGGACGGGCGCCTCGGCGAGGAGGTCACCCACAACCTCCGGACCATCCGGAGCCTCCCCCTGCGCCTGCGGGGACCGCTGGCCGAACTCGCCGCTCTCGAGGTCCGCGGCGAGGTCTTCATGCGGAAGGAGGCCTTCCAGCGCCTGAACCGCGAACTGGAGGAGGCGGGGGAGGCCCCCTTCGCCAACCCGCGCAACGCCGCCGCGGGCTCCGTGCGCCAGAAGGACAGCGGGATCTCGGCGAAACGCCCGCTGGACATCGCTCTCTACCAGGTCAGCTACGCCGAGCCCAACCCCTTCACCACCCACTGGGACGCGCTCCAGCGCTTCCGCGAGGCCGGGCTGCCGGCGAACCCGCGCGCGCGGCACTGCCCCACCCTCGACGATGCCATCGCCTACTGCCAGGCCGTGGAGGCGGACCGGGAACGGCTCGAGTACGAAGCCGACGGCGTGGTCCTGAAGGTCAACGCCCTCGAGCAGCAGCGCCTGTTAGGCTCCACCACCCACCATCCCCGGTGGGCCATCGCCTACAAGTTCCGGGCGCGGCAGGCCCACACCCGCATCAAGCGGATCCTCGTCAACGTGGGCCGGACCGGCGCCCTGACGCCCGCGGCCGAACTGGAGCCGGTGGAGATCGCCGGCGCCACCATCAGCCGGGCCAGCCTGCACAATGCCGACGAGATCGCCCGCCTGGACGCGCGCGAGGGGGACCTGGTCCTGGTGGAGCGGGCGGGAGACGTCATCCCCCACGTCATCGAGGTGGTCGTGGAGCCGGAGCACGACGCCCGGGCACCTTTCGTGATGCCGGGGCGCTGCCCGGTCTGCGACAGCCAGGCCCACCGGCCGGAGGGGGAAGTCGTCTGGCGCTGCGTGAATTCCGCCTGCCCGGCCCAGGTGAAAGAGCGACTCCTCCACTTCGGCTCCCGGCGGGCCATGGACATCGAGCACCTGGGGGAGGCGGTGGTGAATCAACTGGTGGAGAAAGGCCTGGTCAAGGACCTGGCGGACCTCTACCACCTGACCGTCCCGGCCCTGGCCGAACTCGAGCGCCTGGCGGAGAAGTCTGCGACCAACCTGTACAATGCCATCCAGCAGAGCAAAGATCGGGGGCTAGCGCGGCTGCTCTTCGGCCTGGGCATCCGGTACGTAGGGGAGCACGTGGCCGAGCTCCTGGCCGCCCACGCGGGCAGCATGGAGCGCCTGCTGCGCGCGAGCGCCGAGGAGCTGGCGGAGATCCACGGGATCGGCCCCCGGATCGCAGCCGGCGTCGCCCACTTCTTCGCGCAGGAGGAGAACCTGCGGGTGCTGGAGCGGCTCAAGGCAGCAAGCGTAAAGATGGGGGAGGCCGTGGCGGCCGGTCCCAAGCCGCTTGCCGGCAAGACCTTCGTCCTGACCGGGACCCTCTCCTCCATGAGCCGCGACGGCGTCCGCGACCTGATCACGCGCCTGGGGGGCCGGCTGACCTCCGCCGTGAGCAAGAAGACCGACTACGTGGTCGCGGGGAAGGAACCCGGCAGCAAACTGGAGGATGCCCGCCGCCTGGGGGTCACCACGCTGGACGAGGCCGCCTTCCTCGCCCTGGTGGGGAAGGCGTGATGGGGCGCGGCATCCTGCTCGCCCTGAGCGGCGCCTGTGCGCTCCTCGCGGCGACAGCCGCCATCCCGGGCCTCCGCACGGCCTGGGAGGCCCCCGCCAGAACCCCCCCGGCGCAGGCCGAGCGGTACTTCACGCCGGAGGAGGCTGCCCGCGGCCGCGCCTACACCCGCCCCCGCTACGCCTTCGCCATCGCCAGCCGGCTCCTCATTGTTTCCCTCCTGATCGTCCTCGGCCTCTCCCCGGCCGGAGCAGCGCTGCGGGATGCCGTCGCCAGGATCGTCGGCCCCCGCCCCATTCTCACCGCGGCGGCCGTCGGCCTCGCCGTCTTTCTCCTGCTCCAGGCGATCGGGTTCCCCCTGACCTTCTACGTCGGCTACCTGCGGGAGAAGGCCTTCGGCCTCTCCACACAGACGGCTCCGGCCTGGCTATGGGACTACCTGAAGGGAATGGCACTGGGCGGGGGGCTCTTCGTGGTCGCCGTAGCCGGCTGGTCGGCCCTGGCGCGGCGCCTTCCCGAGGCCTGGCCCCTCCCGGCCTGGGGAGCCGCGCTCCTGCTGACGGTCCTCCTGGTCGCCGGGGCCCCGGTGCTGATTGATCCCCTCTTCAGTACGTTCACGCCGCTCCCCGAGGGGGACCTGCGCGCCCGGGTGGCCGCGCTGGCGGCCCGCGCGGGAGTCCCGGCAGAGGAGATCTACGAGGCCGACGCGAGCCGGAGGACGGTGAAGGCCAACGCCTACGTGACCGGCCTCCTCGGGACCACCCGCATCGTCCTGTACGACACGCTGATCCGGGCCGCGGACCGCGAGGCGCAGGAGGTGGTGGTGGCCCACGAACTCGGCCACTGGCGGGCGGGGCACATCTGGAAAGGGATCGGGCTGAGCGCCGCGGGGCTGTTCGTTCTCGTCTGGTTCCTCTGGGCTGTCGAGCGGCAGGCCCTTCGCCTGCCGCGGCTTCACCTTCAGGGAGCGGGCGACCCCGCCGCCCTCCCGCTCCTGCTCGGGGTGGCGCTTGCCTTGCTGCTCCTGACGGCCCCGCTCCAGCACGCCCTCTCCCGGGCCTTCGAGCGGCAGGCGGATGCCGCGTCCCTCGAATTGACCGGGAAGCGCGACGCCTTCATCCGGGCCGAGGTGGCGTTAGCCCGGAC
>JAHFDC010000103.1:1107-4694 GCA_023249205.1 Candidatus Methylomirabilota bacterium | reverse complement strand
CCGTAGGCACGCCCGGCCAAGGCTTCCTCCACGAAGCGGTGACGCGGCACCCGCCCCATGGCCGTCAGCACCCGCGGATCCCCGATCCCCCGCGCCCGGAGCTGGTCGGCCACCATCCGCTCCCTGGCGATGGCGAATTCCACCGGCGGGCCTCCCACCCGGCTCCGCCGGGAATCATAGCACGCCGCAGCAAAGCTCCCAAGCGGGCCGCCTGGCGATCACGGATCTCGCAGGCGCTCCTCCCATCCCCGCAGGGTCGTGAGCACCTCGTAGTGGGTAAGATCCAGGCGCAAGGGGGTCACCGAAATTTTCCCCGCCGTCACCGCATCGTAATCCGAGTCCCCCAGACACTCCCACTCGGGCTCGCTCCCACCGATCCAGTAGTAGGTCTTTCCCCGCGGGTCCAGCTTCTCGACGATGGACTCCCGGTAGGCGCGCCTCCCCTGCCTCGTGAGCGCCACGCCCCGGATGCTCTCCGGAGGGCCGGCCGGCACGTTCACGTTTAGGAGCGTGTCCGGCGGCAGGCCCTGCTCGAGGAGGAGGCCGGCCAAGCGCCGGGCGAAGTCGGCGGCCACCGTGAACTCGAAGGGGGCCCCTCCCCCCTGGGAGATCGCAAAGGCCGGGATGCCGAGCAGGATCCCCTCCATGGCCGCGGAGACGGTGCCGGAGTAGGTGACGTCGTCCCCCAGGTTCGCCCCGAGGTTGATACCGGCTACCACGAGGTGGGGGCGGCGCTTGAGCATCCCCATGACGGCCAGCGTGACGCAGTCGGTGGGCGTCCCGTCCACCCGGTGCCACCCGGGCGCGACCTCGCTCGCCCGGAGCGGCCGATGCAGCGTGAGGGCGTGCCCCGCCGCTGAACGCTCCCGGTCGGGCGCCACGACCGTCACCTCCCCCACGTGGGCGAGCGCCTCCGCCAGCGCCCGGAGGCCCTCCGAGTGGATGCCGTCGTCGTTGGTGACCAGGATGGCGGGTGCCGTCACCGGAACACCCTCCAGAAAAAAACAGCAGCAGGCAGTGCCGGCTGCTGTACGGGTTCCGCTCGTGGCCGGGGGCCCTCCGGGGAGGTGGTCGGGGCGACGGGATTTGAACCCATGACCCCTGGCCCCCCATGCCAGTGCGCTACCAGGCTGCGCCACGCCCCGGAAGACCGCTCGTCTCCCCTATGCTATCGCTTCCGCAGGAGGGCCGCAAGCCCCTCCAGCCCCTCCCGCAGGCGCCGCAGGACCTCGGGCAGATCCGCCGGGGCCTCCCCCCCCTCCGAGAGGAGGCGCCGCTTCGCCCCCGCAATGGTGAACTTCTGGTCGTACAACAGGTGCTTGATCTTGAGGAGCGTCTGGATGTCTTTCTTCCGGTACAGCCGCTGCCCCGTCCCGCTCTTCTTCGGCTGGAGAACGGAGAATTCCGACTCCCAGTAGCGGAGGATGTAGGGCTGCACGCCGGTGAGGCGCGCGACTTCCCCGATCTTGAAGTAGAGCTTGTCGGGGATGGGCTCCTGCGCGGGCCGCACCTCCGACGGCGCGTGCTTCTTCACCGAATCCCCTCAGGGAGGCCTTGCGGCCGCCGCGGTCCCGCATCCACGTGCAGGCGGCGGCCTAGGGCTTGCGGGCGTTCACCACCTGCTGCAGGGCCTTGCCGGGCTTGAACTTGAGAACCTTGCGGGCGCTGATGATGATCTCCGATCCGGTCTGGGGGTTGCGCCCCTTTCGTGCCCGCTTCGCCCGGACCTGGAAGGAACCGAAGCCGACCAACTGGATCTTCTCCCCCTTCTGGAGAGCCCCCTTGATGGTCTCCAGCGTCGCCTCGACCGCCTCCATGGCCTGCTTCTTGGTCAGCCCCTTCTCCGCGACGAGGGAGGCAATATCCGCTTTCGTCACGCTGCTCCCCCCCTTCTGCCAGGTCCGAACGGGTTTCAGAGCGACGGATACCCTCCGGAGATCGCCATCCGATCCCCGGCGACTCAGTTCTTCATGACGATGGGGCTGAGGCCCTCCTTGCGCAGGGCCGCCACCTGGCTCTCCGCATCCTCCTTGGTGGCGTAACTGCCGACCTGCACCTGGTAGAGGCCCGTCCCCGCCGTGGGCCGGGAGTCAATCCGGGAGACCAGGCCTGACTGCTGGAGTTCCCGGGACAGGTCAATGGCTGCATCCAAGTTCTTGAACGTCCCCGCCTCGACGGTGAACTTGCCTGCGCCCATGGGAACCACCTTGGCCCCCTTGCCGCCCGCAGCGGCCACCTTATCCCGCTGCGCCTGGGCGGCAGCCCTCTCGGCGTACTCCCCCACGAGCACGCGATGCCCGGAGACCTTCGAAGAACTGCCCTGGCGGATCGTCACCGGGTGTCCCTTCTCCTCGAGGCGCTTCTGCATCTTCTCGGCGTTCGCCTTGACGGCGAAGGCGCCGACCTGCACCGTATAGCCCCCGGGCGCGAGAGCCGCCACGCCCGGCTTCGGAGGTGCGGGCGACGCCGGGGAGGCCGTCGAGGTCCCGAGACCCGGGGAAGGGACCCCGATCTGCGGCTTTGGAGGCGGTGCAGGTGCCCCCGGTACCGGCGCGGGCTCGGCCACCGGCGGCCTCGGAGGGGGGGGCAGCACCGGCCGAACCGGAGGCGCGGGGGGCGGGGCACTGGGCGCGAGGAAATAGGTGTTCACCACGTAGGCGCCACCGACGAGGACGATCCCGACCAAGCCGAGCATGATCAGGCGTTTTGCTGGGGGCGTCATGTTTGCCATTGGCTGGCCCTTTCCTCCCTTCTCCTTCTGGCCTTCCCTGGGCCGTCCGGTCCGGTCGTTACAGCACAGGCGTCAGCGCTGGCCTTACGAGAAATCGCTTCACGGCGTGAATCATAAGTTCTCGATTTTTCGTTGTCAAGGGTTTTTAGGAATTTTCCCGGGCTCCTGGCCTTCGAAATCAGTACTTTGGGGGGGTCACCGGCTCACGCCCATCGTAAATTTTCCCTTTAAGATAGTATGTAAAAGCCTCTGTTATTTCTGAGTTTACCTCTGACCCGATTTCCGGGGCATCCACCGGGAAGTGGACCCATCTGTTCTGGCGGGTCCGGCCCGAGGCCAGACTCCCCTCCTTTTCGCTCCGCCCCCGTTCCACGAGCACTTCCTCTCTCCGCCCGATGCGGGCGCGGTTGGCCTCCAGACCGATGGCCGCCTGCAATTTAAATACCTGGGCAAGCCGCTCCCGCTTGACCTCGTCCGGGATTTGGTCCGGAAAGTCCCGAGCCGGCGTGTGGGGGCGGGGCGAGTAATAGAAGGCGAACAGGCTGTCGTAGCCGACCTCGCGGAGCAGGTCGAGGGTCGCCCCGTGGTCCTCCTCCGTCTCTCCGGGAAAGCCGACGATCAGGTCGGTGCTCAGGGCGACATCGGGGACCGCCTCCCGAAGGCGCCGGACCACCTCCAGGTACTGGGCCCGCGTGTAGAGCCGGCGCATGCGCGCTAGGACCCGATCCGAGCCGGACTGGACCGGCAGGTGCAGATGCTCGCAGACGCCCCGGCACGCCGCCATGGCCGCGTACAGGTCGGGCGTCACCTCCCGGGGGTGCGGAGAAGTGAACCGGATCCGGAGGTGTCCCCCCGC
>JAHFDC010000103.1:0-1097 GCA_023249205.1 Candidatus Methylomirabilota bacterium | reverse complement strand
AATCTGCCGGAGGAGCGCGGCGAAGGTGGTCCGGGGCCGGAGGCCCTTCCCGTAGGCGTTGACGGTCTGACCGAGGAGGGTAACCTCCCGGTAGCCCCTCTGGAGCAGATCTTCCACCTCCGCCAGCACGTCCGCGACCCGCCGGCTCCGCTCCCGCCCGCGCGTGTAGGGGACGACGCAGAAGGCGCAGAAGTAGTTGCACCCTTCCATGATGTTCACGAAGGCGCTGACCCGGCTCTGGCGGAGCGGCGGCGGCGTCCCCACGTAGGTGGGCATCGGCTCGGTCGGGCGCAGCGTGAGGGGGATGCCCGGCCGGTCTTCGAGCAGGCCCGGAATCTTCAGCATCTGCCCGGTCCCGACGACCACATCCAGCCCCGGGAACCGGCGCTTGAGGTCGGCCCCCTGGAGTTGCCCGAGGCATCCGGTGATCCCGATCTTGAGGGAAGGCCGCTCCCGCTTCATCGCCTGGTACCGGCCCAGGAGGCTGTACACCTTCTGCTCCGCCTTCTCGCGGATGCTGCAGGTGTTCAGGAGGATGACGTCCGCCTCCTGCGCACAGACCGCGGGCGCATAGCCGGCGGCGAGGAGCGCCCCGGCCATCCGCTCGGAGTCCGCCTCGTTGGCCTGGCACCCGAAGGTGACGATGTGGAAGGTCGGCATGATCAGTACAGGTGGCAGGAGACCCAGTGGCCGGGCTGGATTTCCCGGAGGACCGGCTCCTGCCGGTCGCACGGCTCGAACCGCTTGGGGCATCGCGTGTGGAACCGGCACCCGCTCGGAGGCCTCAGCGGGCTGGGCGGCTCCCCCTTCAGGATGGTCCGCTCCCGCTTCACGGTCGGGTCGGGGATCGGGATCGCCGACAGGAGCGCCTGCGTGTACGGGTGGAGCGGATTCCGGTACAGTTCACGGCTCTCGGCCACCTCCACGATCTGCCCCAGGTACATGACGGCGACGCGGTCGCTGATGTGCTCCACTACCCGAAGGTCGTGGGCGATGAACAGGTAGGTGAGGCCGAATTCCTCCTGGAGATCCTCGAGCAGGTTCAGGACCTGGGCCTGGATCGAGACATCCAGGGCCGAAATCGGCTCATCGGCGAT
>JAHFDC010000102.1:3004-4755 GCA_023249205.1 Candidatus Methylomirabilota bacterium | reverse complement strand
TCAACGCCTGTTTGCGGCTTCCCGGGGCTTATCGCAGCTTACCACGCCCTTCATCGCCTGCTGGTGCCAAGGCATCCACCGTATGCCCTTAGTAGCTTGACCCCACTTTCCCTCAGGGGGATGCGGGCAGAGATTTCCATCCCGACCCGCACCCTCACGAAGAGGTCGGTGTCCTGGTTCATGACCAACGCTATGCAGTTGTCAAAGAGCCCGCGGGACGCGCCCGCCGAAATGGTCCCGAGCCCCCCGGCCCTGCCGGCACTGGTGGAGATGAGCGGAGTCGAACCGCCGACCCCCTGCTTGCAAAGCAGGTGCTCTCCCGACTGAGCTACATCCCCACGGAGAGCCCGGCCGGGAAGGCCGTCCCCCCCGGGGACTGCCCTCCGCCCTCAGGTGGTGGGCCTTTCTGGCTTCGAACCAGAGACCTCACGCTTATCAAGCGTGCGCTCTAACCAACTGAGCTAAAGGCCCGAAGGGGGCAGACACACTACGGCTGCCCCCGCCGAACAGACCAGGGGCAGCCGAAGGGAAACAATATCGCGTGACCAACCTAGGGCCGATCGACCTGGAGATCTCTCGGAGCCCTCATCGGGCCCCGCAAGCTCCTTAGAAAGGAGGTGATCCAGCCGCACCTTCCGATACGGCTACCTTGTTACGACTTCACCCCAATCACCGATCATACCTTCGGCGCCTGCCTCCCTTGCGGGTTAGCCCAGCGACTTCGAGTACAACCGGCTTTCGTGGTGTGACGGGCGGTGTGTACAAGGCCCGGGAACGTATTCACCGCGCCGTGCTGATGCGCGGTTACTAGCGATTCCTCCTTCATGCAGGCGAGTTGCAGCCTGCAATCTGAACTTAGACCGGCTTTTTGGGGTTAGCTCCACCTCGCGGTCTCGCATCCCTCTGTACCGGCCATTGTAGCACGTGTGTAGCCCAGGGCGTAAGGGGCATGATGACTTGACGTCGTCCCCACCTTCCTCCGGCTTGACGCCGGCAGTTCCCTTAGAGTGCCCAGCGTGACCTGATGGCAACAAAGGGCGAGGGTTGCGCTCGTTGCGGGACTTAACCCAACATCTCACGACACGAGCTGACGACAGCCATGCACCACCTGTCTCCCGGCTCCCTTGCGGGCACCCCCTCCTTTCGGAGGGGTTCCGGGGATGTCAAGCCCTGGTAAGGTTCTTCGCGTTGCGTCGAATTAAACCACATGCTCCACCGCTTGTGCGGGCCCCCGTCAATTCCTTTGAGTTTCAACCTTGCGGCCGTACTCCCCAGGCGGGGCACTTAATGCGTTAGCTGCGGCACGGAAGGGGTCGATACCTCCCACACCTAGTGCCCATCGTTTACGGCTAGGACTACCGGGGTATCTAATCCCGTTTGCTCCCCTAGCTTTCGCGCCTCAGCGTCAGTACGCGTCCAGAGAGCCGCCTTCGCCACCGGTGTTCCTCCCAATATCTACGCATTTCACCGCTACACTGGGAATTCCGCTCTCCTCTCCGCGACTCAAGCCGGACAGTTTCCGAAGCGGGTCCCCGGTTGAGCCGGGGGATTTCACAACGGACTTATCCGGCCGCCTACGCGCTCTTTACGCCCAGTAAATCCGAACAACGCTCGCCCCCTACGTATTACCGCGGCTGCTGGCACGTAGTTAGCCGGGGCTTCCTTCGGTGGTACCGTCAGGGCCCGGTGGTATTCGCACCGAGCTTGTTCGTTCCACCCGACAGGGGTTTACAACCCGAAGGCCGTCATCC
>JAHFDC010000102.1:0-2994 GCA_023249205.1 Candidatus Methylomirabilota bacterium | reverse complement strand
AGGCTTTCGCCCATTGCGCAATATTCCCCACTGCTGCCTCCCGTAGGAGTCTGGGCCGTGTCTCAGTCCCAGTGTGGCCGGTCACCCTCTCAGGCCGGCTACCGATCGTCGCCTTGGTGGGCCGTTACCCCGCCAACTAGCTAATCGGACGCAGGCTCATCCCCCAGTGACAGCTTGCAAGCAGAGGCCACCTTTGATCGGCCCGACATGCGCCAGGCCGGTGTCATCCGGTATTAGCACCTCTTTCGAGGTGTTATCCCGGGCTGGGGGGCAGATTACCCACGCGTTACTCACCCGTGCGCCGCTGTACTCAGGGGATTGCTCCCCCTTTCTCGCTCGACTTGCATGTGTTAGGCACGCCGCCAGCGTTCGTTCTGAGCCAGGATCAAACTCTCCGAAACCGAAGGGTTTTCACCCTTGTAGGCAAACCTTACCGTCTTGAGACGGCATAGCCGCCCGTAGGCCAGTCACGCGATATTCTTTTGTCAAAGAACATGCCCGACCTTAGGAAGGGGCAGGTCAGGCAGGTGTCACTACCTAATTTACCCGTCCGCTTCAGGCTGTCAAGGTCAGGAATTTCTGCGGGCGGTGGACAGTACCAACCGAGCCAACCCCTGTCAAGTGCTTTTTTCGCCGCCCCGGGCCGCCGGGGGGATGACCCGAAGGAACCGGCGCTTGCCCACCTGGACCACGTGTTCCCGGTCCACGGGGAGGCGGTATCCCTCCTCCTTGATGGTGACGCCATCCACCGTTACGCCCCCCTGGCGGATCAGGCGGCGCGCCTCCGAGCGGCTCGGACAGGCCCCGGCGGCGGCGAGGAGGGCGACGAGCCCCGCCCTCCCATCTTCTATAAGTTCCGGCAGAGGCACATATTGGGGAACATCGGACGGGTATTCCTTGTCGCGGAAAACCCGATCGAACTCCGCGGCGGCCTCATCGGCCTTCCGGGAGGAGTGATACAGGCCCACCAGGATCTTTCCCAGTCGGGCCTTCGCCTCCCGCGGATGGAGGCTCCCGTCGGCGAGCCCCCGCCGGACCTCCTCGGTCTCGGCAGCCGAAAGCGGCGTCGTGAGCTCGTAGTACCGCAGGAGGAGGCTGTCCGGCATGGACATGATCTTCCCGAACACCTCCCCGGGCGCCTCGTCAATCCCGATATAATTTCCCAGGCTCTTGGACATCTTCTGGGCCCCGTCCAGCCCCTCCAGGATCGGCATCGTCATGATGACTTGGGGCTCCTGGCCGAACGCCCGCTGGAGGTCCCGGCCGACCAGGAGGTTGAACGTCTGGTCGGTCCCGCCCAGTTCCACGTCGGCCTCCAACGCCACGGAGTCGTACCCCTGGATGAGAGGATAGAGGAACTCGTGGATGCCGATGGCCTGGCCCGAGGCGTAGCGGGCGGCGAAATCGTCGCGCGTGAGCATCTTCGCCACCGTCTGGCGGGCCGCCAACTCGATGAGGCGCTGCGCGGACATGGCCTTCATCCACCGGCTGTTGAAGTCCACACGGGTTCGGGCGGGGTCCAGGATTTTAAAGATCTGCCGCTTGTACGTCTCCGCGTTGCGCTGCACCTCTGCCTCGCCCAGCAGCCTCCGGGTCTCGGAGCGCCCGCTCGGGTCCCCGATCATCCCCGTGAAGTCCCCGATGAGGAAGATCACCTCGTGCCCCATCGCCTGGAACTCCCGGAGCTTCTGGAGCACCACCGTGTGCCCGAGATGCAGGTCCGGGGCCGTGGGGTCCATCCCCAGTTTCACCTTCAGCGGCCTGCCGGTGCGACCCGCGCGGCGGAGCTTGGCCAGGAGTTCCTCCGGCGTGATGACCTCGGCCGTCTTCCGACAGAGCAGGTGAACCTGCTCCTCCGGGGACCGTTCCATGCTCCCTCCTCGTGGGTCTTTGTCGTCTCCCCCGGCGCACCAGCACCAGCCCGCGGGTGAAGCGGCGGCGGCGCCCTGTGGTGCCTGGCCGGAGCCTCTGCTATACTACGCCCCGGCCGCGAGGCCGGCAAGCCGGGAGGTGTCGTGGAGTTCCTCCGCCGCTACCGCAAAATTCTGCTCTGGGTCCTCCCCGCGGTGCTGACCATGGGGATGGGAGCGGCGGGCGGCGTCTTCGCCGCCTACATCCAGGATCTCCCCACGCTGGACGCTCTGGCCCAGTACAGCCCCAGCCTGGTGACCACCCTCTACAGCGACGAAGACGAGCCCTTCGCCTCCTTCTTCGAGCAGCGACGGATCCTCGTCTCGCTCGACAAGATCCCCCGCACCCTGATCGAGGCCCTCCTGGCGACCGAGGATGCCCGCTTCTACTCCCACCGCGGGATTGACCCGCGGGGAATCGCCCGGGCCGTCCTCACCAACCTCCGGAGCCTCCGCCTGGCCGAGGGGGGGAGCACGATCACCCAGCAACTGGCCAAGGTCCTGTTCCTGACCCCGGAGAAGAGCCTGGCCCGGAAGATCAAGGAGGTCCTCCTCGCGGTGCAAATCGAGCGGGAGTACCCGAAGGAGAAGATTCTCGAACTGTACGTCAACCAGGTCTATTTTGGCCACGGCGCCTACGGGGTGGAGGCGGCAGCCCAGACCTACTTCGGGAAGTCGGTGCACGAGCTGAACCTTGCGGAGGCGGCCATGCTGGCCGGGCTCCCGCGGGCTCCCAACCGCTACTCTCCCATCGTGGACAAGCAGCGGGCCCGCCAGCGGCGCGGGGTAGTCCTCCAGCGGATGGTCGAGGAAGGGTTCATCACGACTCAGCAGGCGAAGGCGGCAGCGGGGGTCCCCTTCGACGAGCGGGCGTTCACCGCCGTCCGGAGCCGCGCCCCCTACTTCGTGGAATACGTGCGGCAGTACCTGGAGGAGCGGTACGGCTCGTATGCGATCTACCACGGCGGGATGAAAGTGTACACGACCCTGAGCCTCCGGCTTCAAGAGGCGGCGGAGCAGTCTCTGACCCAGGGGTTGCGGGAAATTGATCAGCAGAAGGGGCTCCGGCCGGCCGGCGAGGGAC
>JAHFDC010000101.1 GCA_023249205.1 Candidatus Methylomirabilota bacterium | reverse complement strand
ACGCCTCCCGGATCTGGCGGAGCAGCGGCGCCCAGGCAGGGTCTTCCTCCACGTAGGAGGCGTAGATCCAGTCCCAGGAGAAGTTGGTGATCGCGATCCCCGGCACCCCCGCGGCGGCAGCCGCCTCGAAGGCGAGCGGCGGGATGTCCCCCACGACAAGGACCGCCCCGACCTCCCGGAGCCAGCCCGCCTCGGTCCCGACCCGGTCGGGACGCTCGGCCAGGAACGCGGCGTAGGCAAGCAGTGAGGCCCTCTTGTCCAGGCGGAGCGAGTCGTGCTGGACCGTCCCGACGTCCACGGCTCCCGGCGCGACCGTCACGTCGTCCCCCAGGTGCGCCGCGAAGAAGTCGCGCGGCGCCGAGGTCCGGGCGAGCAGCCGCAGCGCGGGCCCGGCCTCCCGGAGGGCCTGCATGACGGCGATCATCCGGGTGGCGTGGCCGAGTCCGTGGCCCGTGATGTAAAAGACGACGGCGGGCGCACTCATGACGGGGCGTGCTGGGGGAAGACGCGCCGGATGGCCTCCGCGGCGCTTCCCGCCAGGAGTGACGGGATGAGCGTGGGCGCATAGGCCCGGCTGGCCGCGAAGGTCACGAGCCCGGCGGCGAGCGGCTCCCCCGCCTCCGTCAGCAGGTAGGCGGGGGCCGCCCAGGTGCGCCCCTTCCGGTCGGCAGGGACCACCGCCCCCCGCTTCCCCCAGAGGACGACCCGGGCACCATTCGACGCCGGCCGCTGCACGGTGATCTCGAGCCGGGTACTCACCCCCACCTCCTCTGCGCGCAAGGCCCCGAGCCACCAGCCGATCTCGTCCAGGGCGATGTGGGGGAACCCCCGGAAGAGCCGGCCATCCGCCCCCTGGTATGGGGCGCGGGGCTCGTACACCTTCCAGACGTAGGTGGCGTCATGGTCGAACCGGAGCTGCAGCCCGAGGGGGTTCTTGCTCCCGCAGGCGAGGCACCACTCGAGCCCCGGTACCTGGTGGGCCTCACTCCTCCGGCCGCGCCAGCCGGAGAGGTCCTCCCCGGCGGGGAGGCGGATGGGCTCCCCCGGGCGCAATTCTCCCTGGACGAGCGGGGCCTCGGGGGGCCCCAGCCGGACGGCCACCCGCCAGGCCGGCCCTCCGGCCTCGAGCGCGGCATCCACAGGGACCGGAACGTCGAGAGGGAGGGGCTTCCGGATGTCCGCGCTCGTCGTCAGCGGGGATCCCTCCGGGGGCGCCACTCCAGCCATCCCCAGGAGCCGTCCTGCCGCCTCGGCGACGGCCGCCGCGATGGCCCCGCCGTGGCCGGTGCCGGGAAAGCCGCTCTGCAACTCCGGCCGGAAGGTCAGCGTCCCCTCGAGGCGCGCCACGTCCCCGCGAGCAGCCCGCAGGGCGAGCGCCTCCCGGAAGACCTCCTCCAGCGTCACCGGTCTCTCCCCCAGGCCACGGGGGAAGCGGGCAACATTGCCAACAGCGGAAGGGTAGAGAACGTCCTCGACTCTTTGCCGAACAGGAGGGGGTCGAAGGAGCCACCGAACAGTCCCGCCACCTCTCCCCCCGCCCGCATCCCCCACTCCTCTCGCGTCCCGTGCTGGAGCCTAGCACAGGGCGGCGCGGTTGCCCACGGGTTCCAGTCGCCTTTCCGACTCCGGCGTCACTTTTGCCGCAGCAGGGTGAGGAGCATCCGCAGGGTGCCCCACAGCGCCACCAGCATCCCGGCGACCGTGAGCGGGAACGTGAGGGTGACGGCGAGGTGGCTCGCCCCGAGCGCGAGACCCCCCAGGATGAGGAGGAGGCCCAGGAGCGTGATCCCGATGGGGCCGCTCATGGCAACCTCGCCGGACCCGGGACGGGAGGCCCGCCACTTGCCCCGTCGCCCGCGGGAGGGACCGGGGACCCCTCAGGGCCGATGGAGCATCTCATTAATTTTCAGGAGGATCTCGGTGGCGGTCTCCTTGTCCCCCTCGAGATAGAGGTTTCCGCGCTTGGCGTCCACGCGGACCTTGACGCCGGTGGGAGCGACCCGGTCCTCCTGAATCACGATCTTCATGCCCCGGGCGTAGGTCGTCATTTCCAGGCTCTCCTCGCTGATGCCGACCTTTCGCCGCTCCTCCCGCGCGAGGGGCGTCATCTCCAGGGCCTCCAGGGCCTGGCGGGTGGCTCCCTCCACCCGGGCGAAGTCCACGTCGAAGGTCCTCTCCGCCTGGTTCACCTGCAGGACCGCGCAGCCTCCCAGGAGCGCCGCTCCGAAAACCAGGCCAACACATGCCCCGGCCCGCCACACATTCAGTCGCGTCATCGCTCGCGTTTCCTCCCCCGGCGCCATCCTCGCCGGTTCCGGCCGCCATTCGGGGGCGCCGGGACCTCACGGCCCTCACGCCACGCGGAGCCGTTCGTCCCGCTCCCCGACCTCCCTCGCGCCTCCCTCCCACGCCCCGCTACTAGAGGGGGAGAGCCCGGTCCAGGGCCCGGTACTGGATCGCCTCGGCGAGGTGGGCCGGCGCGATGGCCTCCGCCCCGTCGAGGTCGGCGATGGTCCGGGCGACCTTGAGCACCCGGTCGTAGGCCCGGGCGGAGAGCGAAAGCCGGCTCACCGTCTGCTCGAGCAGGCGGACCCCATGGCGATCCAGGGGGCAGTGCCGGCGGATCCGCCGGCCGGTCATGTGGGCGTTGCAGGTGATCTTCGTCCGCGCAAACCGCTGCCCCTGGCGCTGCCGGGCGTCGGCCACCCGCTTCCGGATGGCCGCCGACGGCTCCGCCTCCGATCCGGTGAAGAGGTCCGGTACCGGGACCGGCGGGACCTCCACGTGCAGGTCAATCCGGTCCAGCAGGGGACCCGAGACCTTGGCGCGGTAGCGGTGCACCTCGCCGGGGGAGCAGCGGCACGGCTTCCGGGGGTCCGTCAGGTGGCCGCAGGGACAGGGGTTCATCGCGGCGACCAGCGTGAAGCGGGCGGGAAAGGCGAGCGCCGAAGCGCTGCGGGCGATCGTGACGACACCCTCCTCCAGCGGCTGCCGGAGCGCCTCCAGGGCGTTGCGCTTGAACTCGGGCAGTTCGTCCAGAAACAGGACCCCGTTGTGCGCCAGGCTGATCTCCCCGGGCCGCGGGATCGAGCCGCCGCCGATGAGGCCCGCATCGGAGATGGTGTGGTGCGGGGCGCGGAACGGCCGGGTCCGGCGGAGCGCCTCCCCCTCCCGCAGGAGGCCGCACACGCTGTGGATCTTGGTGGTCGCGATCGCCTCCTCCAGGCTCAGCGGCGGGAGGATGCCCGGGAGGCGCTTCGCCAGCATCGTCTTGCCGGCCCCCGGCGGGCCGATCAGCAGGACGTTGTGGCCCCCCGCCGCGGCCACCTCCAGCGCCCGCTTCGCGTACTCCTGCCCCCGCACCTCGGCGAAGTCCTCCCCGGAGGGATCGGGCCCGGCCCCGACCGCCACGGGATCCACGGCAGCCGGAGCCAGGGGGAGGCCGCCCCGGAGGAACCCCACGACCTGGGGCAGATTCCGGACGCCGAAGACCTTCACCCCCCCGACCACCGCGGCCTCGGCCGCATTGGCCTCGGGGAGGAGCAAGCCCTCGAGCCCATTCTCGGCCGCCGCCACCGCGACGGGAAGGCCGCCCCGGATGGGGCGGACCGCGCCGTCCAGGGCGAGTTCCCCGAGGAGGAGGAAGCGACCGAGGGGATCCGAAGGCACCGCCCCCGAGGCTGCCAGGATCCCGATCGCGATGGGGAGGTCGAAGGAGGCGCCTTCCTTCCGGACGTCGGCGGGGGCCAGGTTCACCGTGATCCGGCGCGTGGGGAATTCGAACCCGGTGTTCGTGAGGGCGGCCTTGACCCGGTCCTTCGCCTCCCGGACCGCCACGTCCGGGAGGCCCACGGTGGAGAAAGAGGGGAGCCCGGGCGCGAGGTCCACCTCCACCTCCACCACATAGGCATCGATGCCGAGCAGCGCTCCGGTGAGAACCTTGGCCAGCAAGGCCGCGCCTCCCGCGGCCCGGCCCCTAGGCGGCCTTGGGCTTGCGCCCCGGCCGGCGCCCGCGGCGGCGGCGCCGGCGCCTCTGCCCGCCGCCCTTGGCCGGGACAACCGCGTAGCCCATCTTCCCCAGCGCCCGGTTCAGCGCGCCCACCAGCCGCTTCTCCTGCTTTGCCAGCCGCTTGCGCTCGCCCAGGACCGTATCCACCGACCGCACCAGGTCCACAAGACGCTTCGCCATCCCTTTCTCCTCCGCTGGAGCGTGGTCACGCATCTGGGCCCGCCCCACAGATGCGCCAGCCACGCCGGTGGCGTCTCAGTTCACCTTCACTGCGGACGAAAGCACACGCATCGGGAAAAAGCCGGGGCGGGAAGCGTGCCCACGGTAGAAGAATTCCCCGCGACCGTCAACGGGAAAATCCGGTCGCGGCTCTCGACGCGCGATTGCTGGGGTGCCGGGCCAAATGACGAGCATCACGAGGCCCGAGGGAGGAGGCGGCCGGAGGCGTACGCCGTTTGTACGTTGAGGACCGCCGCGGGCACCACCCGCAGGGTGGTCGGAGAACGAAGTGAGGCGACGTCAGTTGGCCCGGCACTACGCGATGGTCCAGCCGCCGTCAACGACGAAGGTCTGGCCGGTCACGTAGTCGGAGGCGGGGGAGGCGAGGTAGAGGGCGAGGGGGCCGATGTCCTGCGGGGTGCCGGGCCGGCCCCACGGGATCTGAGCGAGGATGCGCTGGAGCCGCGCCGGGTCCGCCTCCAGGTAGGCCCGGTTGATGTCGGTGCGCACGAACCCCGGGGCGATGGCGTTCACGTTGATCCCGTGGGGCGCCCACTCCAGGGCCAGC
>JAHFDC010000100.1 GCA_023249205.1 Candidatus Methylomirabilota bacterium | reverse complement strand
AGATGCCGCGAACGGCCTCCGCTGTCGTGCTCACCCGCCCCGCCCCGCCTGCGCGCCGAGAAGGCGCTTGAGGATCGTAACGATGTCAGAGAAGGCTTCTGCCACGGGGATGCCGGCCTCCCTGAAGGCGGCGATCTTGCTCCGGGTGCTCCCGCGCTCTCCCTCCACGATGGCGGCGGCGTGGCCGAAGCGGACCCCGGGGATCTCATCGGCAAAGCGCCCGGCCACGAAAGCGACGAGGGGGAGGGGCATCCCCCTCGTCTTCACCTCTTCGGCGAGCGCCTCCTCGGCGGTGCCGCCCGGCTCACAGAACAGGACCACCGCGCGGGTCTCGGGATCGGCCGCGAAGTCCGGGAGGAGATCCCGGAAGGTCGAGCCCACCAGCGGATCCCCCCCGATACTCACGCAGGTGGACTGGCCGATCCCGTGCTGCGTCAGGAGATTGGCGATCTCGGTCGTCATCCCTCCGCTCCGGGAGAGAATCCCGATCGGCCCCGGCGTGTAGGCCTTCCGCACGTCGGTCGCCGGCCCCCCGACCATCCCCACCTTGGTCTTCCCCGGCGAGAGGATCCCGAGGGAGTTGGGGCCCACTACCTGGGCGCCCCGGACCTCCGCGTGGCAGAGGATCTCCGCCACGTCCCGGCGCGGGACCCGCTCCGTCACGATGACCAGAAGCGTGAGCCCGCCCGCGAGCGCCTCCAGGGCGGCCTCCCGGACGGCAGCCGGCGGGACCGAGATGACCGTGGCCTCCGCCGGATGCTCGGCGAGGGCGGCCGCCACCGTGTTATACACGGGGACCCCGTGGACCGCGGCACCCCCCTTCCCCGGCGTGACCCCCGCCACCACCTTCGCGCCGTACTCCAGACTGTCCTTCACGAAGGTGGCCGCCTCGCGCCCCGTGATCCCCTGGACAACGATCCGCGTCTTCTCGTCAGCGAGGATAGCCATCTCCCATGCCCCCGCCCCACCTTCTCGCGTCTCCGTGCCACGGGCCCGGCACCCACTCCGTCGCAAGAGCGTTAGGTACAATTCGTTGGAGTCACGCTAGTGCGTTCGGGGAGCGGCCCCCTTCCCAGGCGGGCGGCGAGCGTCTTCAAATCCTTCTTGCCGTTCACGAACTCGTAGATCCGGCTGAAGTCGGCGTCGCCTCCGATGCGGTCCATGACGGCTTCCCAGTACTTTCGGACCGTGGTCGCCAGGGGCAGGTCCATGCCCAGCCGGTGCTCCAGGTCGGTGATGAGTTTTAAATCCTTGTAGCCGGTGCGAATCGCCGCGCCCGATTGGAAATTGCGCGGGAGGATAAACCGGGGAAAGCGGAGTTCGGTTTCGTAGCTCCGGGCGTTGCTGTTCTGGAAGACGTCGAGCAACAGGGATTCCTGAAGCCCCAGCGCCGTGCCCATCCAGAAGGCCTCACAGGTGGCCAGGAAGAGGGTGAAGGAGAGTTGATTCTGGAGCAGCTTGGTGGTCTGCCCCTGGCCGGGGCCGCCGGCGTAGACCACCTTGCGCGCGATGGCGGAGAAAAGTGGCCCGCAGTCCCGGGAGAGTTTCGGGTCCCCGCCGACCATCAGGATCAATGTGCCTTCCCGGGCGCCGGTGGCCCCGCCCGACATCGGGGCCTCGAGGAAGCGGACCCGCTTCTTCGCGAGCCTGCGGTGATTCTCCGCGGCGGTGGTCGGATCGCCCGTCGTCATATCAATGACCAGGCTTCCGGGACGGATGCCGGCGAGGATCCCCTCGGGAGAGTAGAGCACCTCGGCCAGCGCCCGGTTATCCGTGACCAGGACCAGGACGATCTTGCTCAGGGAACCAAGTTCCCTGAGGGACGGAGTGAGGCGAACACCACTCCTCCCGGTCGCCCACTGGCGCACCCGCTCGCTTCGTTCATACACCGTCAGCCGGAAGCCGTTTTTCAGCAGATTTTCGGCGACGCCCCTTCCCATATTTCCCAGGCCAACCAATCCCACGGGCGTCTCCAGACCGATCTTCATCGCGCTCCTCTCCTTGCTCAGCGGGTCTGGGCAGCCAGACGGGCGGCCTCGTCAATCGAGACCGTCCGATCGCAGGAGGGGACGCCGTATTTCCGGAGGATCTTCCCCCCCTCCTCCTCCCAGGAGCCCGGCACCCGGAAGACGCTGATGGCCTCTCGCGGCTCGCGCCCCGCCGCCAGGCACCCCTTGATGACCCCCCGGGCCACCAGGTCCACTCGGGTGTTGGAGACCACGTTCATGATGACGGCGAGGCGGGTGACCCCGGGCTTGCGCAGGAGGAGTTCCGTCAGCGCCTGAACCTTCCGGACGCTGGGGTTCCCCCCGATCTCGCAGTAGTTGGCCGGCCGGCCGCCGTGGCGGCGGATCGCGTCGAAGGCGGTGAGGCTCGCCCCGCCGCCTCCGATGAGCAAGCCGAGGGGGCCGTCGAACTCGATCACGCGGCCGGCCACCCCCCGGTGATCCAGGGCGTCAATCCGCGCCGCCTCGACCTCGAGAGGGGTGGGGGGCCGGCCGGATCCGTCGCGGCGCCTGATCCCGTACACCCGCTCGAACTCCGGGTGGCGGAAGAGGGCGTCGCCGTCGAGCTCGAGACGCGCGTCGAGAGCCACGAAGGCCCCCGGCCCGGTTCGGGCGAGTGGGTTGATCTCCAAGAGGGTGGCGTCCTGCTGCAGAAACGCCTGGACCGCCCGGAGGGTGAGGTCGGCGAAGGCCGTCAGGTCGGCGCCGGAGTAGCCGAGGCGACGCGTGATCTCCCGCGCCTCGAATGGCTGGAGCCCGGTCCGCACATCCACCGGGACCCGAGCGAGCCCTGCGGGCTCGGCGCGGGTGGTTGTCTCGACCTCGATCCCGCCGTGGCGGCTTGCCAGGAGGACGGGCCGCTTGAGGCCGGCGTCGTAAGTCACCGCGAGGAAGGTCTCCTCCAGCGCCGCCACCGGTTCCTCCAGCAGGAGGCCCTCCACGGGAAAGCCGCGCAGGGTCCCGGAGAGGAGCGCCATCCCCCGCCGCTCCGCCTCCTCCGCCGTCGCGGCACGGAAGACACCGCCCGCCTTTCCCCGGCCTCCCGCCGGGACCTGGGCCTTCACCATCCGCGGGAAGGGGAGCGCAGCGCATGCGGCGCGCAGTTCCTCGGCGCTGCGGACGAGCCGGCCTCCCGGGACCGGCATGCCGGCCTCGCGCAGCAGCCGCTTCGCCTCGTGCTCGAGCAGGCGCACGGGACCCTCGCATCGGGTGGGGAGAGGAGTCGCCGCGACTATACCAGAATGCCGGGAGTGCCGGAACGGGCAGGGGCAGAGCCTGGTAAGTTCCTACCCGGCGCACCGCTCCGGGGGCTGCGCTGCCCAGGGGGCGATCCCCCTGCGCGTACGGTCCGTCACCGCGCAATCGACGAGGTCCGGTGGCGGGAGCGGAGGCCTGGACAGCACAATCTCTGAGGGAATTAAGAGCGGCTCAGGGCTCCGATCGCTAATCTCACAGCGTTGATCGTGTTCGACTGCGGCGGGCCCGACGCTCCCTCCCGTCTATTTCCGTCTCTGTTACATTTCCGGTCCCACCATCTGGCGAGCGGGACTCACTTCCCCGTCTGCTACGGGCTTCACGGCGGCTCTCTACCCGCAGGACCTAACGTCTCCATTTGAAGGGTCCTTCCTCACCGGTCCATCCCTGGAGTGTTCTTTGTGGCATGTTCGTTGCGTCCGTAGAGTCGGTGAATGCGTTTCATAGCGGAGACCCCTTCCCGATAACGGCAAACCCGTCGCGAGGCGGGGACGCAAAGCCACGGGTCAGGCGACGAGCCTGATAGCCGGGTTACCGAAGGAAGGGAGACTCAGCGCTCCCCGGGAATACGGTGGTCTTCCGCGAAAAGGAGGACCACCATGCTCTCGGGAGCCCCCGCCCCTGTAGGCCGCGCTCTCCCGTGTGGATCCTCGCCGACCGGCATCACGCGCTCTCCCCACGCGATCTCTCCTCGGTGGCGCCTCCGGAGCCTCCTGCTGGCCGTGGGGTGCGTTCTCTTCCTGGCTCCTGGCGCACAGGCCGGACTCCTGGACCTTGCCTGGGATGCCCCCACCACCAACGCGGATGGAACGTCCCTTACGGACCTGTCGGGCTATCGCGTCTACTCCGGGACATCGAGTCCGGCCCCCTGCCCCGGGCCCACGTTCCGGTCTGTCCCCTCCCCGACCGCGGCCCCCCCTGCCGCCACGGTCGTCACCTACCAACTGACGGGGCTGACGGCGGGGACGACGTATTTTGTCCGGGTGACCGCCGTGGACCTCAGCGGGAATGAGAGCGGCTGTTCGAATGAGGCTACTGGCGTTGCGAAGGCCGATCTCACGGACACGACCCCGCCCACCGTCTCCCTCACGGCACCCGCCAGCAACGCATCCGTCTCGGGAACAGTCACGGTCTCGGCCACTGCCTCGGACAATGTCGGGGTCCTGGGCGTGCAGTTCCGGGTAGATGGCGTGAATCTTGGCCCGGAAGATTCGACCGCTCCGTACAGCGTCTCCTGGAACACCACCACCGCCACGAGCGGGTCTCATACCTTAACCGCCATCGCCCGGGATGCGGCGGGCAACACCACCACGAGCAGCGGCATCACCGTCACGGTCGACAACAACCCGCCCATCGGGGCCCTCACCATCAATAGCAATGCCGCCTCCACCAACTCGACGAGTGCGACCTTGAACCTCTCGGCCACCGACGCGGTGGGCGTGACGGGGTACTACCTGTCGGTTAGCTCAACCCCCCCCTTGCCCACCGCGGCGGGCTGGGTGGCCGTCGCCACCACGACCCGCTTCAGCGCCAATGTTGCGTATACCCTGAGCAGCGGCGATGGGA
>JAHFDC010000099.1 GCA_023249205.1 Candidatus Methylomirabilota bacterium | reverse complement strand
GTGTCACACAATTTATCTCGTTTATATTAGCCAGTGAGGCTGTCCGGGCGCGTGAGCGTGAGCGGGGCGGGGGCGATGCCCCCCTCCCAGGCGAAGGGGGCGGCGGAGGCAAAGTCTGGGCGGCCGACCTCGGTCGCGGCAAACTCCTGGGTCCAGCCGTTCTCGAGGCCGAACTCTTCCAGCATCTCGAGGACGTCCGCGTACTCCCGGGCCCGGATCTTCCGGCTGATCAGGTCTTTCCGGTGAGCCTTGTTGGTCGGGTAGTACTGGGCCATGAGGCTCAGGTGCACGGCGGGGGAGAGTTCCTCCGCGATGAAGCGGAGGCACTCGCGGCTCCCGGCGATCTCGTTGGGCAGGATGAGGTGCCGGATGATGAGGCCTCGACGGGCGAGTCCGGCGTCATCTAGGACGAGGTCGGGCCCCACCTGCCGGTACATCTCCTTGACGGCGTCCCGGCTCGCCTCCACGTAGTTGCCCGCCACCGAATACTCTCTCGCCATGGCGTTGTCGCTGTACTTCAGGTCAGGGAGGTAGATGTCCACGATGCCGTCCAGGAGCCGGAGGACGGGCACGCTGTCGTAGGCGTTCGTGTTGTACACGAGCGGGAGGCGAAGCCCCCGCGGGACAGCGATGGCGAGGGCGGCCACGATCTGCGGGACGAAGTGGGTGGGGGAGACCAGGTTGATGTTGTGACAGCCCTTGTCCTGGAGCGCCAACATGGCCTCCGCCAGCCCCTCGATGGAGACCGTGTTGCGGCGCTGGCCCTTCCAATCCTGGCTGATCTGCCAGTTCTGGCAATAAACGCAACGCATGTTGCAGTTGCCGAAGAAGATGTTGCCGGCCCCCCGTGTCCCGGTGAGGCAGGGCTCCTCGCCGAAGTGGGGCACGACGGCGCTCACCACCGGGTCCACCCCGCTCCAACAGAAGCCCACCTCGCCCCGCAGGCGGTTGACGCCGCAGAGCTTGGGGCAGATGTCGCAGGCCTGAAGCAACTCCATCAGGCGCTCGGCGCGCCGGTGAAGTTCGCCGCTCTCGTTTCGTGCCAGGTAGGACGGCGTCATGGAGCGGAGTGTACCGCGGCGGCGGGCCCCCCGTAAAGAAGCGGCGCGCCTCCTCCCGGGGGACAGGCCGCGCCTATCGCTTGAGGCAGCGGCGGAGCAGGGAGAGGCTCGCGCGCCGGGCGCGGCGGAGGATTCGCGCGAGCAGGCCCTGCTCCCACAGGAATTCGGCGATCGCGGCATTGACCTCCGCCGGTCGCTCGAGGGGAAGCATGTGCCCCGCCCCGGGGATCAGGATTACCCGGGCGTCGGGGAGGCCCTCCTTCAGCCAGGTCGCGTAGCGCGGCGGCGTGATGTGGTCCTCGGTCCCGCAGAGGATCAGGACGGGACACCGGAGGGAGGGGAGGGCCGCCCGGGCGTCGAAGACCTTCGCGGCGCTGATGTCCGCCCGGATGACCTCTGGGGGACAGCCGGCCACCGCAGCCCGGGCAAGGGCCAGCGCCTCGGCGCTTACCCCATCCCCCAGGAACAGGTCCCGGAACGTCCCGGGGGCCGCGCCGGCCGGGAGGAGGAACAGGCTGGGGGTCGCGGCCAGGGCCGGGAAGTGGGCTCCGGTCGAGACCAGAATGAGCCCCCGGACCCGCTCCGGGTATCGGAGGGCGAGCTCAAGGGCCACAGCTCCCCCCAGGGAGTGTCCGGCGACGAAGATGCGGCCGGGATGGAGGTGGGGGAGCGTCTCGGCAATGGCCTCCGCGTAGGCGTGGACGGAGGGCGAACCGATGCGCCCCGAGAGGCCGTGCCCGGGAAGGTCCACCGTGAAGGGACGGGCCACTTCCCGGAGGCCGTCGAGCTGGTAGTGCCAGGAGGCCGCATTGCTGCCCGTCCCGTGGATCAGGAGCAGGACGGGGCTGTCCGCGCGGCGGGGCGCCGCCACGAGATAGTGCAGGCGGGTTGTCTCCGCCTCCACGAAGCGGGAGGCGGGGCGAGGTGCGCCCGCCGCCGGACGACTTCCAGCGCCGGGGGCGTCCCGCTCCGGCGGGGCGATCTGCGGTCTCGATTCGAATGCGGCTGGGCGACCCATTGCAGGCGGACATTGAGCAAATTCCGTACCGATTCGTCCGGGTCCCCGCGGAAATGCGTCGGCGGCCGGGTTCCCCCGGGACCGCAGGGAGCCCCGCGTCCGACTGGGGTAGGTGCTCGTGGCGCAGGGGGCCCGCCCGCGACGCTCGCGGCGGATGCCGGGTTTGCCGGTTTGGCCCCGTGATTTCCGTTGCAGGGGCGCGAGATCTTCTGTATCGTGCCGAATTTGACAGGCTTCCCGGCGCGGGTGGGCGGGAGAAGCGATGGTATGGATCCTGCGCCGAACAATGTGCTGAGGAGGCTGGGATGCGGGAGCTCATTGCGGCGTGGGCCACCTGGACGCTAGCCCCGCTCAAGGGCTGCCAGGCCCTCTGGGGAGAGTTCTTGCGCGCCCAGGCTGAGCAGGGGGAGGCGCTCGGCCGCTTCCTGGCGGGCGCGGCCGGCGCGCCTCCGGCACGGAGCGAGGCTGGCATGCCGCGACCGGGCCATGCAGACCTCTACGCCGGCAAACGGGTCGAGCGCACGAAGACCGTGACGGACGCGGGGACCCTTCTCTTCGGTTTTCTCTCCCTGGACTTCAACCCGCTCCACTTCAACGAGGCCCTGGCGGGGCGGACGCGGTTTCGGGGGCGGATCGCCCACGGGTTTCACGTCGCGAGCCTCTTCTCGGGGGTGCTGGCGGAACTGTGCCCCTGGTGCGTCCTCCTCCGGGAGGAGATCGAGTTCACCGCGCCCGTCCGGCCCGGCGATCGAGTGACCGCGATCGGCACCATCGAGGCGGTTGACGCGAAGGGCGTCGTGGGCGTCGCCCTCGAGTGTCGGAACGACCGGGGAGAGACGGTACTGAGCGGGCGGGCCGTGCTGAAGAAGCTCAAGGAACTCTACGGGAGTGCGCCAATGCCCCTGGCTGACAGTCCCCCTGCGGCTGCGGGCTGATCCGCGGCTCTCCCGCGCTTCAACTGCTGCCTCCGCATTGGGTCTAAAGGATCAGGCCGGGGATGGTCCCCGGCCCCGAAGAGACCCGGAGGCAAGCGATGCGAAACCGGACGAATGGGTGGCGGATGGCCGCCCTGGCTGGACTCGTGCTCCTGGCGGGCATGGGTCCCATCGAGGCCGGGGCCCCCACACGGTCGGGAGGGAGCCCGGAGGTCCGCCAGGAGTACCGGGAACGGATGCGGGCCCTCAGGGAAGAGTTTCGGACGCGGATGGAGAGCCTGAAGGCCGAGTACCGGACGCGACTCCAGGCCCTCCGGGCTGAGTTCCAGGCCCGCCGTGGGCAGCACGAGTTGGAGCGCGGCCCCGAGTCGGGCCCGGGCCCCCAGACTCCCTGACGTTTCACCTGCCGCTTGGCGGGGGAAAGTCCCCGCGGGAGACGGTTCCCGCGGGGGCTTTTCTTTTCGTCTCGTGGCGCGCCGAAGGCCTCACGGGCTCGCGCCGAGCTGGAACCGCTGGACCTCCGCCCATCACCCCGCCTGCGCTGAGAAGCCCAGGGCTCGCCGGCGGGTCAGCACGCTGGCGACCTCCCCGGAGACCTGGAACGCTTCCAGGCCCTCTTCCTCCGGAACGGGAACCTCATCCGTCTGTCCCAGCAGGGCCGAGAACCCGATGGCCCGGCGACTCGTGAGGACCACGGCCACTGCGCCGTCGGCCCCCGTCTTCACGACCCGCTCCCCCGAGTCCAGCCGGACGGCCGTCCAGGTCCCGGTCCGGCCGCCGAAGAGCAGGGCCACCAGGGTTCCCGGCAGTCGCCACCGGCTCACGACCCCCCCTACGTCAGGACGGCGAGGGCTTCCTCGTAGCGGTTGAACAGCGGGATGACGTAGACCCCGGCCGCCGTCTCGCGGGCGGCCGCGTACACCTCCCGCGCGATCCGGAGGCCCTCGGCCCGGCCCTCCGGCCCGGCCTGCTTCATCAGGTCCTGGACCCGATCGGGCACCACGATCCCGGGGACCTCGTTGTGCAGCCGGATGGCCTGCTTGTAGGAGGCGAGCGGCCAGACCCCCACCAGGACAGGGATGGGCGGCCTCCCCAGGCGCTTCAGGAAGTCGGTCCACAGTTCGGGGGCGAAGAGGGGCTGCGTCATGGCGAACTGGGCCCCGGCGGCCACCTTCTGTTCGAAGCGCCGCAGCTCCGTCCCCAGGTCCTGGGCGGTCGGGTTGAGGGCCACCCCCACGGTGAAAGCCGTGGGCGGCCCGATCACCTTCCCGGCGTAATCCAGGCCCTGGTTCAGCCGCTGGATGAGCTGGACCAGCCCGATGGAATCAATCTCGAAGACCCCCCGGGCCTGGGGATAGTCCCCCAGGGAGGGCGGGTCGCCGGTGATGGCCAGGACGTTCCGGATGCCCCCCACCGCCCAGGCCCCCATCAGGGCGGACTGTAACCCCATCACCGACATGTCCCGGGTGGTCAGGTGCGGGACCGTCTCGATCCCGACCCGCCGCTCGATGGCCATGCCCATCATGAGGGAGTCGAGCTGGATCTTGGCTAACGTCCCCGAGTTAATGTCCACCGCGTCCACGCACCCCGCATCCTTCAGCCCCTTCGCCGCCTCCAGCACCCGATCCAGGACGATCCCCTTGGGCGGGTCCAGCTCGACCAGGCGCACGAAGGTTCCCGCCCGGAGTTTCCGGGCGAGGGGGGAGAGTTCGACCGCGGGGGCGTGGACCTCCTCCGCCACCTCCGGCGTGGCCGGGACGCTGAGGACGCGCGCCGGGCTCAGGTACCGGACCGCCTCCGCCATCGCGCGGATCTGGGCG
>JAHFDC010000098.1 GCA_023249205.1 Candidatus Methylomirabilota bacterium | reverse complement strand
CGACGCCCACATGGACTCGATCCCGATCGTGGCCTTCACCGGACAGGTCCCCACGCACCTCATCGGCAACGATGCCTTCCAGGAGGCGGACAACGTCGGCATCTGCCGGCCCTGCACCAAGCACAACTACCTGGTGAAAGAGGTCAAGGAGCTGGCCGCGACCATCAAGGAGGCGTGCCACATCGCCCGGAGCGGGCGGCCGGGGCCGGTCCACGTGGATCTGCCGCAGGACGTTCTGGTCAGGCGGGCGGACTTCACCTATCCGGAGAAGGTCTTCCTCCGCTCCTACAACCCGACGGTGGAGGGGCACTCGGGGCAGATCAAAAAGGCGGCCCAGGCGATCCTCAAGGCCAGCCGGCCCGTCCTCTGCGTGGGGGGCGGAGTGATCAGCGCCGACGCCGCTCCGGAGCTCACGGGACTGGCGGAGCAGGCCCAGATTCCGGTCGCGATGACCCTGATGGGCATCGGGGCCTTCCCGGGGGACCACCCCCTCTGCCTGGGCATGCTGGGGATGCACGGGGCCTGGTACACGAACACCGCGGTCCTCCGCGCCGACCTGTTGATCGCCGTCGGGTGCCGCTTCGATGAGCGCGCGACGGGGAGGCCGGACGCGTGGTGCCCCGAGGCCAAGGTCATTCACATTGACATTGACCCGTCCAGCATCGCGAAGAACTTCCGCGCGGAGATCCCCATCGTGGGGGACGCGAAGCACGTCCTCGTCCGGCTCAACAAGGAGGTCCGGCAACTGGACGACGGTGCCTGGAAGGAGAGCCGCGAGGCGTGGTGGGAGCAGATCAAGGCATGGAAGGCACAGCACCCGCTGCGGTACGACTGGAGCGATGCGGTGATCAAGCCCCAGCACGTCATCCAGGAGGCCTCGCGTCTCACCGCTCACCTGGACCCGATCGTGGCGACCGACGTCGGCCAGCACCAGATGTGGGCCGGCCAGTACTTCACCATCAGGAAGCCCCGGCACTGGCTCACCTCCGGGGGCCTGGGGACCATAGGGTACGGGCTGCCGGCAGCGATCGGGGCGGCCGTGGCGCGGCCCGATGCCCTGGTCATCGCGCTGCTCGGTGACGGCTCCTTCCAGATGCACATGCAGGAACTTTCCACCGTGGTGGAGGAGAACCTCCCCCTCAAGGTCGCCATCGTGAACAACCGGGGCCACGGCCTGGTCCGCCAGTGGCAGGACCTGTTCTATGGCCGCCGCTTCATCGGCGTGGAGTCCTCCGCCCGGCCGGACTACGTGAAGGTCGCCGAGGCGTTCGGGGTCCGGGGGCTGCGGGCCGCGACACCGACCGAGGTGACGGCGACCTGGGAGCAGGCGCTCGCCCACCCCGGCCCGGTCCTGATGGAGTTCGTGGTGGACCCGGCGGAGGCCTGCTTCCCCATGGTCCCGGGCGGGGGGGCGGTCGGGGAGATGCTCCTGGGCAGGCCAGGGGGCGACACAACCGAGGACGCGCATGGCGCTCGATCCGACTGAGGCGCGCAGCCACACGATCACGATCCTGGTGGAGAACCGCTTCGGGGTCCTGAGCCGGGTCTCCGGCCTCTTCTCCGGGCGGGGCTACAACATTGACAGCCTCTCGGTCGGGGAGACGCTTGACCCCACGGTCTCCCGGATGACGATCGTGGTCCGGGCCACCCAGCCGGTCGTGGAGCAGGTGGTAAAGCTGCTGCACAGGCTCATTGATGTCATCAAGGTGATTGACCTGACCGACGAGGAGCACGTGAGTCGGGAGATGTTCCTCCTGCGGGTGAGCGCCGCCCCGGCGACCCGGGGCGAGATCCTGCGCATCGCCGACATCTTCCGGGCCAAGATCGTGGACGTGACCCCCCTCTCCTACACGCTGGAGGTCACGGGGGACGAGAGCAAGACCGGCGCCATCCTGGAGCTCCTGAAGCCCTTCGGGATCCAGGAGGTCGTCCGGACCGGGAAGGTGGCCATCGCGCGCGGGAACAAGATCCTGAGCCGCAAGGACCAGGCGAAGCTGCAGCAACTCCAGAGTGCATCGCGAGCGGTCGGCTACGACGAGTAGTCGGCGAGAGCGGAGGATTCCATGGCCCACCTCTACTACGACAAGGACGCGGACCTCGGCCTGCTCCGGGGGAAGACCATCGCCGTCCTGGGCTACGGCAGCCAGGGGCACGCCCACGCCCTGAACCACCGGGACTCGGGGCAGGAGGTGGTCGTCGGCCTCTACAAGGGGAGCAAGTCCTGGGACAAGGCCAAGGCGGACGGCCTGAAGGTCGCCACGGTAGAAGAGGCGGCCCACGCGGCGCAGATCATCATGATCCTCCTCCCGGACCAGCATCACCGGACCGTCTACGAGACGGCGGTGCGCCCGGCCCTCACCCTTGGCAAGACCCTCATGTTCGCCCACGGGTTCAACATCCATTTTCACCAAATCGTCCCCCCCGACAACGTGGACGTCTCCATGATCGCCCCCAAGGCCCCCGGCCACCTGCTGCGCCAGGTCTTCACGGAGGGGGCGGGCGTGCCCGCCCTGCTGGCCATCCACCAGGACGTCTCCGGGAAGGCCAAGGCGGTCGCCCTGGCCTACGCCCGGAGCATCGGGTGCACCCGGGCCGGGGTGCTGGAGACCACCTTCCGGGAAGAGACGGAGACCGACCTCTTCGGCGAGCAGACGGTCCTCTGCGGAGGGATCTCGGCCCTGGTGAAAGCCGCCTACGAAACGCTGGTGGAGGCAGGCTACCAGCCGGAGCTGGCCTACTTCGAGTGCCTGCACGAGCTGAAACTGATCGTGGATCTCTTCTACCAGGGGGGGCTGGCCTACATGCGGTACTCGGTCTCGGATACGGCCGAGTACGGCGACTACACCCGCGGCCCCCGGGTCATCAGCCCGGCCGTGCGGGCCGAGATGAAGCGGATCCTCGAGGAGATCCAGAGCGGGACCTTCGCCCGGGAGTGGATCCTGGAGAACACAGCCGGGCGGCCGTCCTTCCTGGCGCTCCGGAAGCGGGACGCCGAGCACCCCATCGAGCGGGTGGGGAAGCACCTGCGCAGCATGATGCCCTGGCTGAAGGGAGGGCCCAGGTAACGCGCACCCAGCGAATGGTGGGCGGGGGAAGCAGGGGACGCATCCGCACCGGGACCGTCGTCTTCCTGCTGCTGGCCGCCCTGCTCGTGTACGTCGCTGTTCAGTGGATTCCCCCCAACGTGGACTACCTCTACATCAAGGACGGGGTGGAGGTGGCGGTCCGTCTCGCCGCGCTCCCGCCCTTTAGCGAGGAGGGCCTGCGGCGGCAGATTAAGGAGAAACTGAAGGAGCGGGGCGTGAGCATCCCGGAGCAACAGATCGTCACCTCCATGGACAACCGCCAGGCCTCTGCGCGGCTCCAGTGGTCCGTCCCCGTTCACGTCCTCTGGTACACCCACGTGATGCAGTTTACGGTCCAGCATACCGAGCGGATCCGTTGAAGAGCCCGCCCGTCCCGCTCCCCACGACACCCCCCACCTTGCCGTTCCTGGCCCTGGCCGGCCCCACGGGCGTCGGGAAGAGCGCCGTGGCATGCGCGCTCGCCCCACACCTTGACGCCGAGATCGTGGTCGCGGACTCCATGCAGGTGTACCGCGGCTTCACGATCGGAACCGGCAAGCCGAGCGCCGCGGAGCGGGCCGCCGTGCGGCACCACGGGCTCGATCTCGTGGACCCGGCGGCGGGATTCGATGCCGCGGCCTTCCGGGCAGCGGCGGCCGCCGCCTGCGCCGCCATCCGCGGCCGGGGCCACCTCCCGCTGGTCGTGGCCGGCACGGGCCTCTACCTGCGGGTGCTCCGGCAAGGGCTCTCCGATGCCCCTCCCCCGGACCCGGCCCTCCGCCAGCGACTCCAGGCCGAGGCCCGCCGTCTGGGGGTGCCGGCTCTGCACGCCCGCCTGAAATCCGGCGACCCCGAGACAGCCGCGCGCCTGGGGGTGAATGACCGGAGCCGGGTGCTGCGGGCCCTGGAGGTCCTGGAACAGACCGGCCGTCCCCTTTCCTTGTGGCAAGGGGAGCACCGGAGGACCCGCCGAGCGCCGGCCGGCCTCGTCATCGGACTGACCCGCGACCGGCGGGATCTGTACCGCCGGATCGAAGCCCGCGTGCTGGCCATGGTGGCAGCGGGCCTCGAGGAAGAAGTGCGGGGCCTCCGGGACCGGGGCTACGGCGAGACCCAGCCGATGCGCGGGCTGGGGTACCGGCACTTCCTTCCCGTGGTGGTGGGGGAGCGGACCGCGGCGGAGGCGATCCGCCTGATGCAGCGGGACACCCGTCGGTACGCCAAGCGCCAGGGCACCTGGTTCCGGAAGGAACCGGGGATCGTCTGGCTCTCCGTCGCCCCGGAGGAGTCCCCGGCCGCGACCGCGGAGCGGATCCTCGGTCTTCTAGCGGACCGCGCGGCGGGAGAGGCGGCCCCGTGGAGCGCCTGATCCTCCGGGGTCCGGCCCCGCCCCTGACCGGACGCCTCAGGGTCCCGGGGGACAAGTCCATCACCCACCGGGCGATCCTGCTGGGCGCCCTGGCCGACGGGACCACGGAGATCCGGGGATACCTCGACGCGGAGGACTGCCAGCGTACCGCAGCGGCCTGCCAGGCCCTCGGGGTGGGCGTGGAGGGGTGGGGGAGTCCCGTCCTCCAGATGCACGGGAAGGGCCTCCGGGGTCTCCGGGAGGCCGAGGGGATCCTGGATGCGGGGAACTCCGGGACCACCCTTCGGCTCCTGAGCGGCGTCCTGGCGGCGCAGCCGTTCCTCTCGATCCTCACGGGGGACGCCTCCCTTACCCGGCGGCCTATGGGCCGGATCATCCAGCCCCTGCGGCAGATGGGGGCCAACTT
>JAHFDC010000097.1 GCA_023249205.1 Candidatus Methylomirabilota bacterium | reverse complement strand
CGGGAGGTGGGGGTCCCCTCGTCGTCCAGGTTGAGGGAGCCCCGCCGCCCCGGCAGGGTCCCGTCGTCCACCACGGTGCAGAGGGGGGAGGCGACCCGCTCGCCGATCCTCCCGGTGAAGGCCGAGGTCCCCTTCCGGTTGAAGTCGGCCTCGAGCCCGTGGCCGACCGCCTCATGGAGCAGGATGCCGGGCCAGCCCGGCCCCAGGACCACCGTGAAGGTTCCCGCGGGGGCCTCCACCGCCTCCAGGTTGAGTAATGCCTGCCGCGCCGCCTCCCGCGCGTAGCGGGCGAAGCGCTCCCCTTCGGAGAAGAAGCCGAACTCCACCCGGCCCCCGCCGCCGTAGGTCCCGGTCTCCCTCCGGCCGCCCGCCTCGGCGATGCAGGTGACCTGGAGGCGCGTGAGGGGCTGGATGTCCCCCACCGCGAGCCCCTCGGCGGTGGCCACCAGAACGATCTTCTGCTCCGCGGTGAAGGAGGCCATCACCTGGGTGATGCGGGGGTCCACGCTCCGCGCCACCCGGTCCACCTCTTCGAGGAGGGCGAGTTTCTCGGGGAGACCGGCCTCGGTCGGCGGGCGCGCGACCGGATAGAGGCTGTGGGGCCGCCCGCCCGGCCGGGCGACGGGGACCGGTCCCGTCCCCTCGGCCCGCTCGGCGATGGCCCGGGCGGTACGGGCCGCGAGTTCCAGGCGCTCCACCGTGATCTCGTCGGAGAAGGCGTATCCGGTCTTCTCCTCCGCCGTGGCCCGGACCCCCACTCCCTGGGAGATGTTGCGCGTGGCCTTCTTGACCTGCCCCTCCTCGAGCGCGAAGGCCTCGCTCACCTGGTACTCGAAGTACAGGTCGCCATAGTCCACCGGCTTCCCCAGCAGGCTCCCGAGGACGCGCCCGATCTTCTGCGACGAGAGGCCGAACCGGTCCTCGAAGAAGTGCTGGGGCTTGATAAGGTGCGCGTCCATGATCACCCCGCGATGCGCACGCGGCCTCCCGCGTCAGGCGGCCGGCACCGGTTGAACGAAGGGGAGGGGGATGACCTCGGCCTCACGAGGCGTTCCATCGGCCTCCACGGTGAGCATCGTCCCGTGTTCCGCCGCCTCCCGTCGGAGCATGGCCAGGGCCACCGCGGTGCGCCGCGCCGGGGAATAGACGGCGCTGGTGATCCGCCCCACCTCCGCCTCGCCCCTGCGCACGCGGCTCCCGCGGGCCGGCGGTCTCTCCCCCTTCAGGGCGAGTCCCGTCAGGCACCGGTTCACGTGGCCCCGGAAGTGGATCCGGGCCACCGTCTCCTGCCCGATGTAGCAGCCCTTGGTGAAGGAGATGGCGGTGGTCTCCAGCCGGGCTTCCTGGGGGAGGTTGTTCTCGTCGAAGTCCAGCCCGTACCAGGGCGTGCCGGCCTCGATCCGGACCGTCTCGAAGGCGGCGTGCCCGACCGCCCTCCCGCCCACCTCCTGGACCGCCTCCAGGAGCCTCTGCGCCACGGCGGCCGCGGACTCGGCCGGGATGAGCAGGTCGAACCCCGGCACCCCCAGGAAGGGCGTCCCCACCACCCGCACGGGGGCGGCCCCGAGTTTCACCTCTGCGTGGTGGTGCGGAGCGAGTGCCGGCGGCGGGCTCGCGGTGGCCCGGCCGAGCGCCTCCGCGGCCCTGGGCCCGTAGCAGCCCAGGACGGTCACCTCCCTGGTCGCGTCGGTCACCTTCGCGTCGTCGGCGATGATGAACCGGTCGAGCGTCTGGGCCACCCGCGCGCGGCACGAGGCTTCGCAGAGGAGGAGCAGCGCATCGTCCAGGGCCAGCACCCGGAGGTCTCCCAGGACCTTGCCTTGCGGCGAGCAGAGGGCGGCGTACAGCCCGGCCCCGGGGCTCACGCCCTTCACCTCGTTCGTGATCATCCCGTTCAGGAACCGGACCCGGTCGGCTCCCGTCATCCGGAGGAGGCCCGCCGTGGCCCGGTCGAGAAGGCCCGCTGCCTCGCGCAGCGCCCGGTACTCTGCCCCCGCGTCCCCGAAGTGCTCCGGCAGCCGGACCGCCGCCACCTCGGTGAAGGCGGCGGCCTCCAGGATCCCCGCCAACGGATGGGGCCGGGTCATCACCCGCGGCCCCCAGGCCCGCTCCGGCCCCGGACCACGCGGTCAAGTTCCCCCGGGAGGTCGGTGGCGATGTCGTCCTTTGTGATGACCCGGTCGCAGCGGTCGTGCAGCGGTTTCGTCCGCTTCCAGTCGGCGTGGGTGGTGTAGCCCAGGAGGGGGAGGCCGGCCGCGGGACCCTTCTCGAGACGCGCGAGCAGTCCCTCGACCGCCGGGGCGGTCAGGTCCACCAGCAGGATCGCGGGCCGGCCGGCCGCGGCCTTGGCCATCAGGTCAGCCTCCGTTCGGGCCACGACGAAGGGACGCCCGATGGCGGCGCAGATGGCCTCCACCTTGGTGGAGAAGAACAGGTCCGGGATGAAGGCGAGGACGGCCTCGGGGCTTCGGTCGTCCGGCATGCGCGCGCTCCGTCGGGGCGTCGGTCGGCAGGGAGGCGGCGTTACCGCTCCGCCCAGTACCGGGCGTACTCGTCCAGGTAGGTGAGGGTCTCGAAGCTCTTCATCCGGTCCAGGAACGTGATCCCCTGGAGATGGTCGTACTCGTGCTGGATGACGCGGGAGAAAAAGTCCGTGGCCGTGAAGTCCAGGGGCTCCCCCCTGCGGTCGAGGGCCTCGACCCGGACCTCCCGGTGCCGGGGGACCTTCCCCCGAAGCCCCGGGAGGCTGAGGCAGCCTTCCCAGTCCTCCCCCAGCGAGTTCCCCAGGGGGGTCACCACCGGGTTCACCAGGACCGTGAGGGGGGTCGCCGGGGCCTCTTCCTGGCCCTTCTGGGCCTCTACCGCGAGGACCTGGAACCCCTCGTGGACCTGGGGCGCGGCTAACCCGACTCCCGAGTATTTCCGCATGGTCTCGATAAGATCGTCCACGAACCGCTGGAAGTCCCGGGAGCGAAGAGTATCCCTGGGGACGGAGGCAGCCCGCCGCCGCAGGATCGGATGCCCCAGTTGTGCCACCTTCAGGACCGCCATGTCTCCATCCGGCCGGATCGTCGTCCCGACACCTGAGTCGGATTATACACCAGGAAGGGCCGGCTGCACCCCCGAAGTCGGGCACGGTCGCCATTCGTGCGCCGGACTCCGGCGGCCGGAAATACTGCGCTCCTCCGGTGCTTGCATGTCCGAGGGAGACGGGGCCGGCTACGGCCTGCTGGTGTCCAATGGCGCGCGATTTGCATAACTTCCGGTATCAGAAGGCAGAGCGGCATGTTCCTCCCAGCGGCTCCAGGCGCCACCGGTCGCCGGGGAGGATCAAGGACGAGGTTAGGGAGCGCATTCCGATGGTCTTCCTCGCGTTGACGTCGCCCCTGAAGTTGGATCGCCGGCGGCGGATTCTTGCCCTCCTGTTGCTTGTCGCTGTCCCCGCCGTCGGTGTCACCGCGTGCGGGCGGCGCGACATCGCGAAGCATAGAGTCGAAATCAAGCGGACCCTCGACGACTTCGCCCCATCTCCCCCGGAGCTGTCGCCGAGGGGCGAGGAGAGGGAAAAGAGGGACCGGGACAGGATTGATAATGCCATCCGCATGACCACGAAGATGCTCCACCTGAGCCTAACGGAACAGGATCAATGGAGCGCGTACATCCAGCGGGGCGGGCTGTATTTCGAAAGGGGAGACTACGAAGGTGCCGTTGCCGATCTCGAGAAGGGGATCGAATTGGGAGAGGAGAAAAAGCGTTCGGCTAAGCAGAAGCCCGGCTTCGTTGGCTATGGGTATGATTTCGACCGCGTACTTCTGGATGGGTACAAACGGCTGGGAACCTCTTACTACGCTCTCGGGGACCAGGCGAAGGCGAAGAAAATGTACACCCACGTCATCGAGAATCGTCCTAAAGATGGAGAGGCGTACGACTATCTGGGATTGGTCCTCGAATCCCTGGGCGACCACAAATCCGCTATCAGCTCGTATTCGACGGGCATCGAGAAAGCCGCGCATGAAAAGTTATATTACGATCGCGGGTGTGCGTACGCGAACACAGGCGATCTTGGCAACGCGCTGAAGGATTTCGCGAAAGTCACGGAAGGACGAAGCCCCTTCGCAATCAAGGCGCACTTTCACGAAGCCCGGGTGTTTGAAAAACTGGGGATGAAGAGCGAGGCGCTCGCTGCGTATAAGAAGGTGGTGGGCATGATCACCCTCGGCGTCCCTGCCGACAGGTTCGCGCTCGCGAGACCGGCAATTCTTACTCAAGCGCTGGATAAAATTCAGGAACTCGAGCGACCCTAGGTTGTGGGGGGCCCTCTCCGGTGGCGAACCGGAGCCTCCCAGAGAGTTCGGGCGTGGCGGGGTGCATCCGGTCGGAATCCGCCGGCCGGAAAGGCTACGCTCCTCCGGTGCTCGCATGTCCAAGGGAGATGGTGCGGGGGAAACGCGTCCGGCGGGCCGGCAATGGCCTTCCGGTGTGGATGGCGCGCGACTTGCACAATTCCTCGCATGATTAGGCAGAGCGGCATCTTCGACCAGGAGAGGCTACCAGTGACCAGACAGTGGCAGGCTGAAGGGTTGAGGCGGCTCTGGGTCAAACGCTTCGGCGATGACCGGGCGCGAGCCATGTCGAGGGTCTTCGCCGCCTGGTACGGCTGCTCCGACACGCAACTCGGTGGCGAGGAGATCGTGGGGGCCCTGGCGCGGGCCGTCCCATTCCGGATCACCGCCTTCTTCGGCCACGGTTACTTCTGGCCGGACACGGGCCCGCCCCTGGAGGGATCCGACCAGCCGGAATGACGCGGCCGCCCGCTTGAACCGCTGGTCCTCCCGTTCCCG
>JAHFDC010000096.1 GCA_023249205.1 Candidatus Methylomirabilota bacterium | reverse complement strand
CCCCGCCCGGGAGCCCGCACGCCTCCAGCAGCCGACCGGCCAGGACCAGGTGCGTCGTCAAGTCCATCGAGACTCCTATGGAGAACTCAATGAGCGCTAATATACACGAGGTACCTTCTGTGACAGAGGGTCCGGGTGGCGCCGGATGCCGCCCCACGGCCCCCGTAGCGGAGGGGGGGCCCCTCGGCCTGTGGCCGAGGGGGGGAACCACGGGAGGGTTCCCCACGGGGCCCGGGGGCCGGGGCGGCGCCGGCGACAGGACCCGGACCATGTCACCGTTCTGTCGTTTGTACTAGTTCCTGGGGAAGAGGGCCCGGATCCTCCCCCCGATCTCGGCTTCCAGGGCCCGGCAGAACTGGAGCTCCCGGTCGGCCTGGACGATCTGCTTGAGGTCGAGCGTGGCGAGAAAGTTCCGGATCGCCAACTCTACGCTCCCGGGGGAGATCCCCGGGGCCAGCGCCCCGAGCCGCTGGATCATCGCCTTGATGAGAGCGGCTCCATCGTAGGGACGGCCCGCCTCCAGCGCCACGGCGCCTCGGGCGCCGCGGTCGGCCTCCTCCTTCGGGAACCGTCGGCGCCAGATGTCGCTCTCGCCCATTGCCCGGCGAAACGGGCCGATCAGGTCCGGGCGGTAAAAAGACGCCTTGTACTCGAGGTAGTCAATGCTCCCGAAGAGATCCCAGTGGGCCGAGTAGTTCGCGGCCAGCGGAATGAAGACCCCGACCGGGTTATTGAACGTGTCGAAGTAGGTGTGGCTGATGAGGCTGAGAGAGGCGGCCAGCCGGTCGGTGCTGATCTCGGAGGCTTCGGGTCCCAGCACCTGAACGGCGCCGGCCAGCTCTCGGGTGATGAAGCCCTCTGCCTCCTCGGCGATGCGGCGGGTGAAGTAGGCCCTGTTCCGGGTCTCGAGCCGCTCGAAGTGAGAGGGAGCAGGATCCGCCTCTGCGGCCGCCGCGGCGGCCTCCAGTTCGGCGACGACGACAGCCATCCGCTGCCGGAGGGCGGGGAAGTCGCGGGCCCGGCACTCGGGCGTGGCGAAGATGTCGCAGGCGATCTCCACCATCAGTGGCTGGTTGGCCAGCAGGTGCGCGTACTGCCGGTGGTAGTGGATCGGCTCGATGTCAATGACCGGCAGGACGGAATAGATCGCCGCGCCCTTCGGGAGGTCGCAGGCCTCGAGCACCTTCCCGGCCAGGACGATGTGGGTCTCCCAGTCCATGCTTCGTCGCCCTCCCGCGTCAGGTCCCGATCCGCGGCGGAGCCAAGACCCCGGCCAGAACCTTCGCGAGCACGCCGAGGGCGCGCCTGCCGCGCCCGGCCAGGGCCACGAGCGCCACCGCGAGGCCCGGCCGCGCCCCGAGCAGCCCGAGGACGCGGCGCCCCCTGACCTCCCCACCCGGCCCGATCAGGTCCGCCAAGGCCGGCGGCAACGCCTCCCCCGGCCCATCCAGCACCACCCGGAGGGCGGCAAAGGGGAGCCCCCGGACGGCCGCAAAGGCTGAGAGGGGACCGCTCTCCATATCCACCGCCAGCGCCCCGGTCACGGCCGCCGCCGCTTTCTCCTCCGGGCCCAGGAGCAGGCGGGGGCTCCAGAAAATCGGCCCGCTCAGGAGCGGGACCCCCTCGGCCACGGCGGCCCGGTGGGCCATCGCCCCCCAGCCGGCGTGGCACGGCCGCTTTCCCCCTCCCGCGTCCTGAATCGCCGTGGACACGACCACCGTTCCCGGGACCGCGGCGGGCGCGAGGCCGCCACAGAGGCCCACCCCCAGGAGAGCGGTCACGGGGGGAGGAACCCCGGGCGGGGGCAGGGCGGGAAGGAGGGGCGCACCCATCCCCACCCGAACCAGGACGATCCGCGGGCCCAGGTGCGGCTCCGGCCGCCGCCCCGGGGCGCACCAAAGCGACCGGGCCAGGAGGCGGGTCTCGAAGGCCGTCGCCACGCAGAGGAGGACTGTCGGACCGGATCCTCCCCCTAGGAGAGGAAGCTCCACTTGAACATCTTCCAGGTGTCCTTCAAGCTCTCGCCGGCCGCCTGGATGGCGCTGGCCTCATAGCCGCAGTGGACCATGCACTGGGCGCACCGGGGGTCCCGTCCCGTCCCGTACTTCTCCCAGGGGGTGTTGCGGATCAGATCCTGGAAGGTCTCGTGGTGGGCATCGGTGATGAGATAGCAGGGTCCCTTCCAGCCGTTGGGGTTGCGGGTCGGATTGGCCCAGGCGGTGCACTGGAGTTCCTTCTCCCCCCGGAGGAAATCCCAGTAGACGGGCGTGTTGCCCAAACTGAGATCCCTCACCCCCTCCCAGATGATCCGGAACGTCTCCTTGATCTTCTCCCGCTCCAGGAAGATGTCGGCCTTCACCGCCGTGTAGGAGAACCCGGGCGAAAGCAGCATCCCCTCCACCCCGAGGCCCTGGAGGTGCCGGCAGAGCGCAATGACCTCCTGCGGGTCGGTGTCCTTGTAGACCGTCGTGTTGGTGCAGACCCGATAGCCGGCCTCCTTGGCCGCGATCAGGGCCTCCGTGGCCCGCTTGAAGGCCCCGGGGAGGTTCATGACCATGTCGTGGGTCTTGGCCAGGCCGTCCAGATGAATGTTCATGATCAAATGCTGGTCCTTCGGGTAGCGGTCCAGCGTCCGCTTCAGGGTCAGCCCGTTGGTGCACAGGTAGATGAAGCGGCCCCGGGCGACGCAGCCCTTCACCAGGTCGGCGATGTGCGGGTAGATCGTCGGCTCCCCGCCGCAGATGGAGACCACGGGGGCGGGGCACTCGTCCACGGCCGCGAGGCACTGCTCCAGGCTCATGTTCAGGTGCATGGTGTCGGCGTACTCGCGGATCCGGCCACACCCCTCGCAGGAGACGTTGCAGCGGTGCGTCGGCTCCAGCATCAGCACCCAGGGGAACTTCTCGGTGCCGTTCCTGCGCATCCTGGCCAGGTACCGCATGACGGCCAGTTTCTGACTGAGCGGAACGCTCATCGCCGCACCTCCCAACCGGGTTGCCCGACCGCCGGCTCCGCAAGATGCGCCCGGGCGCACGACGGCACGATCCACAGGCGCGATGCCGCAGCGAGGGCCAGGGATCCGGCGAGCGCGCTGCTGACACCGAGCAGCCGCCATGCGCCGATCCCGGCCGTGACGGCCACGTTGAAGGCAAGGACGAGACCAACGAGGGCGGGCCCGTACAATGACCGGTATGGCCACCCGCGCGCCCAGTCGGACGCGGCCGCCCCGTAGGCCAGAAATATAAAGGACGGGGTATCCATGACCGGGACGTTGCTCAGGTACAACTCCTGCCCGCGGGTCGCCCCGGTGTACTCGTAGTAGCCGAACGGGACGCCGATCCGGGTGGAGGCGAACTCGGCCAGGAAGGCAACACCCCAGACGATCCCCGCGAATCGGAGCGCCCGCACGAGCCCCTGCTCCGCTGCCGCGCAGAGCAGGGCGGCGCCCAGGAAGGCAAAAACATAGGGTCGAAGCAGGAGCGTCTCCCACAGGAGGCGAAGGGTCTCCATCAGTGCGTCCCCGACCCCAGAGCGTTGCGATAGGCCGCGAGGGCCCACAGGGGAAAAATCGTCGGGTACAGGTGGTACCGGAGGTAGAAGACCCGGGGGAACCCGGTCCCGTTGAAGACAGGGTCGGTCCACCGGCCATCTCTGCCCTGCGTTCGCAGGAGGTAGCCGACGCCCCGCGCCGCCGCCTCCCCCCGACCCCGCCCGCCGTCCACGAGGGCCATCAGGGCCCAGGCGGTCTGGCTCGGACTGCTCTCCCCGGTCCCGGCCAGGCCGGGATCGGCGTAGGACTCGCACGACTCTCCCCATCCCCCATCGGGGTTCTGCACTCCCTCCAGCCAGTCGAGCGCCTGCTGCACCCAGGAGTGTTCCAGCGGTTCGCCGATGGCCTTCAGGCCCCGCATCACCGACCACGTCCCGTAGAGATAGTTCACCCCCCAGCGGCCGGACCAGCCCCCGCCCGGCACCTGCGTCTCCCGCAGGAACCGCAGTGCCCGGCGGGCCGGCGGGAAGTCGGGGCCGTACCCAAGGCGGCCCAGGGCGTCCAGGGCGCGCCCCGCGAGGTCCTCGGTGCTGGGATCGAGCAGCGCGCCGTGGTCCGCGAAAGGAATGTCGTTGAGCCACAGGCGGTCGTTGTCCGCGTCGAACGAACCCCAGCCGCCATCCCGACCCTGCATGCCCAGCAGCCAGTTGAGCCCCCGTCGGATGGCCGCCTCCTGCCGCTCCCGGTCCGGGAGGCGCAGGCGCGCGAGGGCCATCAGGGCTACCGCCGTGTCGTCGGTGTCCGGGTAGAAGTCGTTGGTGAACTGGAACGGCCACCCCCCGGGTTCGAGGCCCGGCCGCTTGACCTGCCAGTCCCCCGGGACGCTCACCTGCCGATCGAGCAACCAGGTCCCCGCCCGCACCAGCGTGGGGTCGTCGGGAGGCAACCCCGCTTCCAGCAGCGCGTGGAGGGCCAGCACCGTGTCCCAGACGGGCGAGAGGCAGGGCTGCACCTGAAGCCGGTCGGGTCCCTCTACGACCAGCGCCTCGATGGCGGCGACGCCCTGCTCTACCAGGGGATGCCCGTCGGGGTAGCCGAGGCATCGGAGGGCCAGGACGGCGTACGCCATGGCCGGATAGATGCCCCCCAGGCCTCCCGGTGCCTTGATGCGGGGGAGGAGCCATGCCTCGGCGGCCGCGAGGGCGGCGCGCCGCCAGCCACCCGGATGGTACCGGTCGTACACGTGGAGAACGCGGTCGAGGAGGGCGAAGGCGTGCTCCAGGCTCAAGCGCCCCGGGGACCGCGGAAGACGCAGGTTCCCCGCCTCCCGGGATCCCCGGTACAGCTCGTCGAGAC
>JAHFDC010000095.1 GCA_023249205.1 Candidatus Methylomirabilota bacterium | reverse complement strand
GCGCAATCTCCGCGGCGGACCCCACCTCGTCCGGGTGCCCGTCGGCCACCAGGATGATGTCGGCCTTCTCGATGTCGGCAGCCTTGACCGGGCTGTCCGGGTTCGTGACGAAGGGATTCGTCAGGATCACCTTTCCTGTCGGGGACGTCATCCGGAAGATGGACCAACTCAACCACTCGATCTTGACCGGATCCCCCTGGGCAGACGCCGGCCCGGGCGCGATGAGGAACAGTCCAACTAGTCCGATAGAAAATGCCAACCTGCACCACACCCCCGCTCGCATCTCCCCCTCCTCGCCCGGCCACCCGCCCGGGTCATTGCCGCGAAAGCGCCCCCCCCACCCGACCCTGGAGCCCCCGAGGCTCCCGGGCAGTTTCCTCGTAGTCTCTCATGCTTCCCAACTCGCGAGCGGGCCGGAGGGTTCCTGCTGCCTGCACCGTGCTCCAGCGGGCCAGGAATCGCCACATAGAAGAAGATGGCCCGCCGCACCCCCGAAGGCATAGGTGGTCAGCGTGAAGCCCCCACTGGTATAAAAGCCGCTAAGTGACGGAGACCGTGACCGAAAGGCAAAGGCCACCCGGGGGCAAGGTGGCCAAAGCAGATGTCGTGAGGTGTTAAGTGGGTCGGTGATGGCGGGGCCGACGGGACTCGAACCCGCGACCTCCGGCGTGACAGGCCGGCGTTCTATCCAGCTGAACTACGACCCCGACGACACAGGGCGTGAGCGTTCTATATAGCGGCTTTCCCGCGCGGTGTCAACGGCGGGCGGCCGTTATCCATTATTCCTTGACTGCGCGGAGCGCCGCCAGGTATTGCTCGCTGAAGCCGAGCGACCGCCCGAGCGCCGCTAGCCGTTCAGGGGCATGAAGGTGTGGTCCGGCGGCCGTGGCCGCGCGGTGGAAGCCGTTCTGGGCCTCCCAGAGGTCCAGGGAGAGGCCCGGGCTCTCCGCCACCTCCAGGAGAAAGGTCGCCCGCTGGACGAGGTCCTCCTCCCCCCCCGCCCGCACCGCCCAGACCCAGCCCGCGACGGCATCCGCCAGGGCGCGCTGGAGTGGGGTCAGGTCCAGGACGACCTCCAACCGCTCTGCCCGCTGGAGGATCCCCCGCAGGCGCGCCGCGTCCCCCTGGCCCTCCACGAGCCGGGCTGTCTCTTGCTCCATTTCCTCTTGGAGGACCGCTCGGGCGATGACCTTGAAGACATCCGGGGGGTGGGCGTCCACCTCCCGGAAGAAGTCCATCTGCTGCAGACTCCCCTCGTACAGGCGCCGGGAGGCCTGGGTGATCTCCCCCCGGGGCCCGGCCGTCATCAGGGCGAGGATCCTCCGCCGTTCCTCCAGGAAAAGATCCCGGAGGGTGTAGGAGGAGGACTCGAAGTGGTGGTCCAGGGCGCGGACCACCTCCGTGATCGAGTGCCGGCCGAACATGGCGAAGAGGTCCTGCCGGATCCGCTCCAGGCCATTCGTGTCCAGCGGCCCCCGGAGCGAGCAGGCAAAGTCGGCGCCGCCGAGGTGCAGCGCGGCGAAGGCGGCATCCTCGCTCTCTCCCGTCACCTCGGAGGTCACACGAACCTGGCCCACCGCGAGCGTGGCCCTGCCGTCCGTCTCCCGCCGGTAGTCCTGGGCCCGGCAGGTGAAGGCGTAGATCCGGGTCTCCTCCGGATACTCCTCGAAGAGCGAGGAGATGGCGTAGTGGGCGATCACCCGGCGCAGGTCCACCAGGGCCGGCGTGACGAGGCGGCGGTAAACGGTGGCCCCGTCCTTCAGGTCGGGGCGGTTGCTTTCCGCCCGGCTCAGGATCCGGAGGAAGCCGTCCTCCAGGGGCTCCCGCGTGAAGTGCCGGGAGAAGTGCAGGGCCCGGGCAGCGTGCTTCAGGGTCAGGACCGTCTCCAGCCCGGAGACCTCGTCGAAGAACCACCCGCAGGAGGTGTACATGAGCAGGCGGTGGCGCTGGAGTTCCAGGAGCATCCGGGCCTCCACCCCCTCGCTCGGGGAGAGGGCCCGCTTGGCGTGCCGGGCCAGGAAGGCCTCCGCCTGCTCCCGGGAGGGGTCCAGGAGGACCTGGATGTACTCGTCCCGGGCGGCCCAGGGGTCCCGCAGGAGCGCCGCGGCCTTCTCCTCGTACAGGACGTCCAGCGCGTCCCGGAGTGAGTCCACCGACTCCCGAAGCGGGCCCCGCCAGCGCTGGTGCCAGTCGGGACGCTGGCCGATCCGGCATCCGCAGTCGCTCCGCCAGCGCTCGATGCCGTGGGCGCAGGACCAGGCGGTGTCGGGGCGGACCTCCACCTCCAGGGCGGGGGGATGCCACTCCAGGAACTGGCCGTAGTTGGTGAGGCGGGCCTGCCCCCCCTTCCGGATGACATCGAGGGCGTAGGCGAGGGCCATGTCCCCGAAGCGGTGGTGGTGCCCGTAGGACTCGCCGTCGGTCGCCACGTGCACCAACTGGGTGCCCGGCCGGTCGGGGACGAACGCCCCGAGGAGCCCCGCGGCCAGGGCCTCCCCGCTCCCGAGCAGGCCCTCGAAGGCGATGGCGCGGGAGACGGTCTCATCGTAGAAGAAGACCGCCAGTGACCGCCCTCCGGGAAGGTCCACCCGGTAGGGCTGCTTCACATCCAGCTCGCCCCCCCGGACGTCCCGCCACTCCCCGCCGCCGACCGGGCGGACCCGCGCCGCCTGACGCGGGGACAGGATCGTGAAAGCGATCCCGTGCTCGGCCAGCATCTCGAGCGACTCCAGATCCACGGCCGTCTCCGGGAGCCACATCCCCTCGGGATCCCGGCCGAAGCGGTGGCGGAAGTCCGCGATCCCCCACCGGATCTGGGTCATCTTGTCCCGGCGGGTATCGAGGGGCAGGATCGTGTGGGTGTAGGGATGGGCGAGGGCGTTGCCGTGTCCGCCGCGCGCCTCCCGGCTCACCCGATCGGCCTCGAGGATCCCGGCGTACACCTCCGGGGCATGGGCGGCCAGCCAGGAGAGGAGGGTGGGGCCCACGTCAAAGGAGATGTCGTCGAAGTTGTTGGCGATGGTCCGGATCCGGTTCTGCCCGTCGAGGATGCGGGAGGCGCTGTTGGGGCCGTAGCACTCGGCCGTGATCCTGGCGTTCCAGTCGTGGAAGGGGGCGGCGCCGTCCTCGACCTCCACGGCCTCGAGCCAGGGGTTCTCCCGGGGAGGCTGATAGAAGTGGCCGTGGATGCAGACGGCGCGGAGGGGGCGGTCGCCCAGGCTCATGACGCGGGGGCTCTCCGGTGCCGGGAGCCGGCGCTAGACAGGCGCCAACTCCCGGACATAGCCCCGCCCGCCCCGGGGGAGGACGACGATCCCGGAGGGGTCCCGGTGGTACTGGGCCCGGTCCCGCTCCGGGTCGAAGCCGATGGCTGCATTGGGGGGAATGACGTTGAAGCGGTCGGCGATCACCCGGCGCAAGCGGGCCCCCTTCCCCACCACGGTGAAGTCCATGACGATGGAGTCCTCCACCACCGCCCCCTCGTCAATCCGGACCCCGCGGCCCAGGACCGAGTGGGCGACCCGGCCGTGGGTGATGCTGCACCCCTCCCCCAGGATGGCATCCTCGACCTCGGCCCCGACCATTTTGACCGGGGGCCCGTGGTATCGGCTCGAAAGGAGGGGCCACTGCGTGTTGTTCAGGTCGAAGCGGGGGCGCTCCCCGAGCAGGTCCATGTGTGCCCGCCAGTAGGCCTCGATGTTCCCCACGTCCCGCCAGTAGCCGGGCTCCTCGTACGCCCGCTGGCCGGGGAGCTGGTGCGTGAGGAAGTTGTACGCGTACACGATCTTCTCCCGCACCAGGCGCGGGATGACGTGCTTCCCGAAGTCGTGCTCCGGGGGTCGCTGCACGTCCTCCAGGAGGCACTCCACCAGCATCTTCTTAGTAAAGATGTAATTCCCCATAGAGACATAGGCCCGCGAGGGGTCGGCGGGCATCGGGACCGCCTGGCGCGGCTTCTCGTGGAAGGCCAGGATCCGGTCCTCGGTGTTGGCCTCGATGATCCCGAGTCCGGGCGCCTCCTCCAGGGGGACCGGCAGGGCGGCCACGGTCACGTCGGCCTCCCGCTCCGCGTGGAAGGCCAGCATCTGGTTCACGTCCATCCGGTAGATGTGGTCCGCCCCGAAGATGGCCACCGTGTCCGGGTTGAAGTCCTGGATGAGGTGCAGGTTCTGGGCCACGGCGTCCGCCGTCCCCCGGTACCACATCTCCCCCATCCGCATCTGGGGGGGGACCACGCTGATGAAGTGATCCCGCAGGAGCCCGCCCTGGCGCCAGCCGACCTGGAGGTGCTCGATGAGGGACTGGGACTTGTACTGGACCAGGACGTACACGGAGAGGAGGCCGGAGTTGACGAAGTTGCTCAGGACGAAGTCCACGATCCGGTACTTCCCGCCGAAGGGGACGGCCGGCTTCGACCGCTCCCGGGTGAGGGGGTAGAGCCGCTCCCCCTTTCCCCCCGCCATAATCATCCCCAGGATTCTCGCCCGCCGCATGGCCCGTCCTCCGGCCGCCGCTTCCGACGCGCGGGTGCCGAAACTCCGCGAAAAATCTCAATCCTACCGCCAGAGTAGCGACCCCTCGCCGCGGCTGTCAATCCGATTTTGACCCTGCCGGGCACCGCGGGAAAGTTCCCGGCCCCTGCGGCCCTTGGATGTTTCAGGAGACCGCTACTTCGCCCTCACGGCAGTCGGTCGGGCTGTTGACCAAGCGCATCTTAATGCTCGCTAAAGCGGTATAGAATACTGGCCCGCCAGTTGCTCGATGAGGCGGGCACAATCCTCTCGACTGGGCGGGTCTGGGCACAGCGCAGCAAGCGCGGCAGAATACGGTGCGTCGGGCTTGTAGGCCAAGAGAGC
>JAHFDC010000094.1 GCA_023249205.1 Candidatus Methylomirabilota bacterium | reverse complement strand
CAGGCGTGGCCGATCGCGACCATCGCCCGTTTCCACGGCGAAGCCCGCCTGCTGTCCGCCATCGCCCTGACCTTCGCCTGGAACTTCGGCGTCGCCGCCTGCCTCGCGTCCACTGCGGTCGGGGTGCTCTTTCCGCTCCCCCCGCTCCTGGGCGTCGTGCGGGGGTTTCTCATCGGCGTGGTCTTCGCGGGGCGTCTCCGGCTCTTCTCCCTCCAGGGCCTGGTGATGGGCGGCACCTTTGTGCTCGAGATCGGTGCGTACGTCCTGGCCGGGGCCCTCGGGATGCGGATCGGGCTCGCCCTCGTGCCCCGCCGGGGCCAAGCCCCCGGGCGCCGGGAGCGCCTGGCCCAGGCCCTGACGGACCTCCGCCACGTGCTCCCCGTGGTGGCCCTTCTGCTCCTCCTCGGGGCCATCTGGGAGAATACCGGGCTCTTCCTGCTGGCCCGGTCTCCCTAGGGCGGAGGAGCCAGCGGGCGCCCCTCCGCGGCTGAGCGAGCACAGGCGAGTGCGACGGCGACGGACCGGTACCCCTCCTCGGCCGGTACCGGAACCGGTTGTCCCTCCTGGAGCGCCCGGACGAAGGCCCGCAGGACCTCCCGCACCGTCGGGACGGAAGGGGGGAGCGGGATCGGGGTCCGTTCCCGGCCCCGGACCAGGGCGAGCGTCCCGGCCGCAACGTCCCCCTCGAGCTGCCCTGCTTCCCCGACCGCTACGATGCGCCCCGACCGCCCACCGGCGGCGCGGCTGTGCGCCACCACGGCGAGTCCGGGCGGCCCGGAGAGGGTGAGAATCGCCGCGAAGGTGTCCTCCGTGTTGACGGATCGGGCGCGGGCGGTCCGGCAGATCACCTCCACCACCTCCTGTCCCGTCAGGAACCGGACTAGGTCAAAGCCATGGACGCCGATATTGAGCAGGGTGCCTCCGACCCCGGGGACGTCTCCCCACGCCTGGTCGGAGGGCTCGGCCATCTGGTCAAGCGTGAGAAGGGCAAGGGGGCCGATGGCGGGAAGGTGGCTGCGGAGGGCCTGGACCGTCGTATCGAAGCGGAGGGTGTGGGCGACCATCAGCGGGGCGGAGGCGGCACGGGCCGCGGCTAGAATGGCGCGGCCTCCCTCGATGTCTGTGGCGAGCGGCTTCTCCACGAGGACCGGCTTGCCCGCAGCCAGCACGGCCGGGACGAGGGCAGCGTGGAGGTGGGGAGGGACAGCCAGCAGGACGGCATCCACCCCGGGGTCGGCAGCGAGGGCGCCTGGCTCGGCATGAGCGGTGAGCCCTCGGGAGGCGGCGAACGTCCGGGCCGCCCCCAGGTCCCTCCGGCAGACGGCAGCGAGGGAGGCGCCCGCCACCTCCCCGGCCAGCAGATGGCCGGCGTACCGGCTGCCGTGGCGCCCCAACCCCACCAGCCCGAAGCGGAGGAGGGACACGCCGGTCTCCTAGGCAGCCAGGAAGGCCCTGAGGGTGTCGGCGGTCAGGTGTCCGCCGTCGCTGGCAAGTTCAGCGAGGGTTACACGCACCCGGGCCTCCTCCAGGGCGCCCGCCAGGCGGGGCGTCTCGGAAGGAGACAGGGCTGACCCCGGCCCACGGGTGGCGATGGCCCCGGCAGGGGTTTAGCCCTACCCTGTTACAAAAGGTCGCACAGTATGGATGCGAGAGGAAAGGAGACGCCGGGTGGCGCGACCCCCGAAGTTCCCCGAGGACCCGGGGACGACTGGCACGGAATCTGCTACTCCGAGTGCGGTATTGCGTTGCCGGCGCTAAGGGAGGGCAGGCCGCATGCAGCGGCCGTTTCAGAACGATAACCGGGCTCCCGTCCGGATCCAGGTTGAGTGCAGGGCCGGAGGACCATCCTTCTCCGCTGAGTCCCTGAACATCAGTCGCGGGGGCGTCTTTCTTCAGACCGACTACCTCCTGCCGGCTGGCCGCACCCTCCAGTTAGTCTTCAGCTTACCGGACGGCCCCCGCGTTTCGGCGCACGGTCGCGTCGCCTGGACCCGGCCTCCCGGGGACCCGCAGGGGCCGGCCGGAATGGGCATCCAGTTCGAGAGGATCGCCCCGGAAATCCTGCGGGTGATCGAGGAAATCCTCCAACAGGAACCCACCAGCGGGAGGCGCGCCTAGGTCAGGGCACCACCCGGATCCTCCCTGCCGGTCCCGCCGTCACCTCCCCGATTCGCGCCGCCGCCAGCACCCCCTTGGTTTCGCCGAGTCGCCGGAGCATCTGCTGGCTCTCCGCTTTCCCCACGGCTACGAGCAGACCCCCCGAGGTCTGGGCATCCGCGAGCACGAGGCGCACGTCCTCGCCCATCCCGGGGGACCATTCCACGTGTTCCTCGAGCGACTGGAGGTTTCGGCGGGTCCCACCCGGGCAGATCCCCTCGCGGACAAGTCTCCAGGCCTCGGGAAGGACCGGGATCGCCTGAAGCGAGATTGTCGCGCCCACCCGGCTCGCGGCGACGACCTCGCGTAAATGGCCGAGCAAGCCGAACCCGGTGATGTCAGTACAGGCGTGGACTCCCCCGACCCCTTCCATCACCTCGGCCGCATAGCGGTTGAGGGTGGTCATGGTGGCGACCGCCTGCTCCACTGTCCCGGCCTCGACCTTCTGCCGCTTGATCCCGGTCGTGATGATCCCGATTCCGATAGGCTTCGTGAGGAGGAGATCGTCCCCTGCCCGGGCTCCGGCGTTCGTCCAGATCCTGTCGGGGTGTACGACCCCGGTCACCACGAGGCCGTACTTCGGCTCGGGGTCGTCAATGCTGTGCCCCCCGACGATGGGGATCCCCGCCTCGGCCGCCTTGTCCGCCCCGCCCTTCAGGATCGTCCCCAGGACCGAGAGGGGGAGGGTGCCGGTCGGGAAGCCCACCACGTTGAGGGCGAAGAGAGGGCGCGCCCCCATCGCGTAGACGTCGCTGAGGGAGTTCGCGGCCGCCACCGCGCCGCAGGCGTAGGGATCGTCCACGACGGGGGTGATGTAATCCACCGTTTGGACGATGGCGAGATCGGGCGAGAGGCGGTATACGGCCGCGTCGTCCGAGGTCTCGGGTCCCACCAGGACGTTCGGGTCGGTGATCTTGGGAAGCTGGCCCAGGACCTGGGCCAGGTCCGAGGGACTGATCTTGCAGGCTCACCCGGCCCCGTGGGAGAGGCTGGTGAGCCGGATCGGCTGTTCGGACTTCATCGGCAGTTCTCCAGAAAGGACGCCCGGGAGTGAGCGCCCCCTGATCGTGTTCGATGCAGGATCAGCGCTGCCGTTTCTCCTGGAGGGCCCGGTCCGCGGCCTCGACCTTCTCCGTCATGGCCCGGCGGGCGGCCTCCAGGCGGCCCCGAAGAGCGCGGTCTCCTGTCGCCAGGATGGCCAGGGCGAGGAGCGCCGCGTTGCGGGCCCCCGAGGCGCCCACGGCCACGGTCGCCACGGGCACGCCCGCGGGCATCTGGACTGTCGCGAGCAGAGCATCCAGCCCCTGCAAGGGGGAGGAGTCCAGGGGGACGCCGATCACCGGCAGCACGGTCCCGGCCGCGAGGGCGCCGGCCAGGTGGGCGGCGCCACCGGCGCCCGCGATGAGCACCTTCAGCCCGCGCCCCGCCGCTTCCCGGGCATAGGCGGCGGCCCGCTCGGGGGTTCGGTGGGCGGAGCAGATCCGGACCTCGTGGGGGACCCCGTACTCCTGCAGCACCTTCGCGGCTTCCTCCATGACGGCGAGGTCCGACTCGCTCCCCATGAGGATCCCGACCAGCGGTTTGGCTCCGGCCACAGGGCAGTCCTCCTAGCGGGGATAGCGGAGTGCCTTCGCCCCAATGTCGGTCCGGAAGTGGACGCCTTCCCAGGTGATCCTCCGGACGGCGTCGTAGGTCCGCGCGATCGCCTCCCGCACGTCCCGGCCCCGCCCGGTGACGCCCAGGACCCGGCCCCCATCGGTGAGGAGGTGTCCCGCGCGGCGAGCCGTCCCGGCGTGGAAGATCACAACCCCCTCCACTTTCGCTGCCTCCTCGAGACCCTGGATGATCTTTCCCTTCTGGTATGTCCCGGGGTAGCCGCCCGAGGCCATGACCACGCAGACGGCGGCGTCCTCCTTCCACTGGAGGGTGATCTCGTGCAGGCGGTCCTCGAGCACCGCCTCTAGGATCGGCACCAGGTCGTTGTCCATCCGGAGGAGAAGCGGCTGGGCCTCCGGGTCGCCGAAGCGCGCGTTGAACTCCAGGACCTTTGCCTCCCCGTCCCGGATCATGAGGCCGGCGTAGAGGACGCCCCGGTACGGGCATCCCTCCGCCGCCATGGCTCGGACGGTCGGGACCATGACCCGTTCCATGATCTGCTGGTGGAGGGCCGCGGTCACGACGGGGGCAGGGGAATAGGCCCCCATCCCCCCGGTATTCGGTCCCTCGTCGCGGTCGTAGATGGGCTTGTGGTCCTGGCACGAGGCGAGCGGGAGAACCGTCTTTCCGTCGGTGAAGGCCAGGAACGACGCCTCCTCCCCCTCGAGGCATTCTTCGATGACGACCCGGTCTCCGGCGTCGCCGAAGGCCCGCTCCTCCATGATCAAGCGGACGGCAGCCACGGCGTCGGGGAGCGTCCGACAGACCAGGGCCCCCTTCCCGGCGGCGAGCCCGTCCGCCTTGACCACGATGGGAGCCCCCCGCTCCCGGACGTAGGCGATCGCCGCCTGCGGCTCGCTGAACTCCCGGTAGGCGGCCGTGGGGATCCCGTACTTGACCATCAGGGCCTTGGCGAACGCCTTGCTCCCCTCGATCTGGGCCGCAGCGCGGGAGGCGCCGAAGGCGCGCCGTCCCCGACGCTCAAACTCATCCACCAACCCCAGGGTCAGGGGCACCTCCGGCCCGACGATCGTCAGGTCCACCTTCTCCTTCTCGGCGA
>JAHFDC010000093.1 GCA_023249205.1 Candidatus Methylomirabilota bacterium | reverse complement strand
GCGGTGCCCGGCTGACGATTGATCCGGAGGTGCGGGCCATCCTCTCCCATGAGGAGCCCCCGAAGGCCCGGACCGTGACCGACCTCCAGAAGGCCGTGGAAGCCCTGAAGGGCGAGGCGGGCCGCCGCCAGGCGCAGTTCACCCAGTCCATGCAGGCGGAGAAGGACAAGGGGAAGGTCCTGGAGCGCAAGTTCCAGGAAGGCCTCAAGAAAGCGAAGGACGAGCCCCCTACCGCCCCTCCCACCCGGGACATTGACCTCGACTGAGTAACGACTGCTTGCGCGAAGATAGGAGAAGGGAGACCGACATGAAGATGTACGTGGCTGGCCAGTGGGTGGACAAGCCCAAGAAGATTGACGTGACCAACCCCTTCGACGGGAGCGTGGTGGACACGGTCCCGCAGGCGGACAAGGCCGACGTGGACCGGGCCCTGGAGAGCGCCACCCGCGGGGCGAAGGTGATGGCCAAGCTCCCCGGCTACGAGCGCTACAAGATTCTCAAAAAGGCCGCCGACCTCCTGGAGGCGCGGGTGGAGGAGTTCGGCCGGATCATCACCCTGGAGGAGGGGAAGATCATCGGGGAGGGGCGCACCGAGGCGAGTCGGGGGGTCCAGACCCTGACCCTCTCCGCGGAGGAGGCGAAGCGGATCCACGGGGAGACGATCCCCTTCGACGGGGCGCCCGGGGCCACCCGCCAGTTCGGCTTCACGCTGCGGGTCCCGTGCGGGGTGGTGGTCGCCATCAGCCCGTTCAACTTTCCGCTGAACCTCGTCTGCCACAAGGTGGGGCCGGCGCTCGCCGCGGGGAACAGCGTCGTCATCAAGCCGGCCACGGACACCCCCCTCTCGGCGCTGAAGCTGACCGAGATCCTCCTGGAGGCCGGGCTCCCCCCCGAGGCGATCCAGTGCCTGACGGGGCACGGCGGGGAGATCGGCGACCTCCTCTGCGCGGACCGCAGGGTCCGGAAGATCACGTTCACGGGAAGCCGGGACGTCGGGGAGCGGATCTGTCACGTGGCCGGGATCAAGAAGGTGACGATGGAACTGGGGAGCAACTCCCCCATCATCGTGATGCCCGACGCCGACCTGGAGAAGGTGGCGGTGGCCACGGCGGCGACCGGCTACGCCAACGCGGGGCAGGTCTGCATCTCCACCCAGCGGGTCATCGCGAGCCGCCGGATCTACGGCGACTTTCTGGACGCCCTGAAGCCCAAGGTGGCCGCGCTGAGTACGGGCAACCCCCTGGATGAGAAGGTCAAGGTTGGCCCGATGATCCGGGAGAAGGACGCGATCCGGGTCGAGTCCTGGGTGCGGGAGGCCGTCGGGGCCGGCGCCCGCCTCGTGGTGGGGGGCGCGCGGCGCGGCGCCATCGTGGAGCCGGCGGTCGTGGCGGACGTCAAGCCGGAGATGCGCATCTCCTGCGACGAACTGTTCGGCCCGGCGGTCGCCGTCACCCCCTGTGACTCCATTGACGAAGCCATCGCCCTGGCCAACGACAGCATCTACGGCCTCGCCGCGGGGATCTTCACCGAGAACCTGGAGTGGGCCATGCGGTTCGCCCGGGAGGTCCAGTCGGGCAACCTCATGATCAACTGGGGCCCCCAGTGGCGCGCCGATCTCATGCCCTACGGCGGCCTGAAGGACTCCGGGTTCGGGAAGGAGGGCCCCAGCTACGCCGTGGAGGAGATGACCGAACTGAAGCTGGTCTGCTTCCACCTGGCCGGGTAGACGGGGCCCCCGCGGCCGCGTCGCCCGAGGCTCGTCTGCCGTGGACCGATCCCCAACCCCCTACACCCGGGACGGCCGTCCCTTGACCGTCATCGGCCGGGAGTTGCGCCCGGGAGACCCCGCCCCCCCCTTTGTGCTCGTCAACGCGGGCGCCCGCGCCCCGGATCTCACGGACTATCGGCTGGAGGATTCCCGGGGGAAGGTCCGGATCCTGAGCGCCGTCCCCTCCGTCGACACCGCCACCTGAAAGCGTGAGACGCTCCGCTGGGAGGCGGAGGGGAAGAGCCTGCCGCGGGAGCAGGTCGAGCTCATCACGGTGAGCATGGACCTGCCCTTCGCGCAGCACCGCTGGCGCACCGAGGCCGGGGTGACGCACCGGCTGGTCTCGGCCCACAAGAACGAAGCCTTCGCGAAGGAGTACGGCCTGCTGGTGCAGGAGCACCGCCTGCTGCGCCGGGCGGTTTTCGTCATCGGCCCGGATGACCGGGTCGCGTACGTCGAGTACGTGAAGGAGCAGCTCGACGAGCCCGACTACGCCCGGCCGCTCGAGGTGGTCAAGGCGGTATTGCGCTGAGGATGGGAGCGGTCAGCGCGCAGGTCACCGGCATCCTGGAGGGCGTGTGTCGTGGGTGAGCGGGTCGCGGTGATCACGGGCGGAGCGCGGGGGATCGGGCGGGCGATCGCGCTCTCCCTCGCTGATTCCGGCTGGCCCGTGATGATCTGCTACCGCACCAGCGCCCGGGAGGCGGCCGAGACGGTGGAGGCGATCCGGGCCAAGGGGTGGCGGGGACAGGCGGTGGTCTGCGATGTCTCCGACGCGAAGGCGGCGGAGGGGCTCATCCGACAGGTGGAGAAGGAGTGGGGGCGAGTGGACGCGCTCATCAACTGCGCGGGGCCCTACCACCGGGTGGAGATCCTCGACGAGACGGTCGAGGGCTGGCACGCCATGTTCGACAACAACCTGCACCCCGTCTTCTACTTGAGCCGGGCGGTGGCCCCGGGCATGATCGCCCGCAAGTGGGGGCGCATCGTTTCGTTCAGCATGGCCACGGCGGATCAACTGGTGGCGCAACCCTCCCTCACGGCCCACTACATCGCCAAGGCCGGGGTGCTGGTTCTCACCCGGTCTCTGGCTCGGGTGCTGGCCCCGCACGGCATCACCGTCAACGCCATCTCCCCCGGGTTCATTGATTCGGGCAGCGCCCCCAAGGAGGAACTGGCCGCGATGGTCAAGCGGATTCCCGCCGGCTACATCGGTGGCACCCAGGATGCCGTCGGTGTCGTCCGATTTCTGCTCTCCGAGGAAGCCCGCTACATCACTGGGGCCAACATCCACCTGAGCGGGGCCTGGGGGATCTAGGCGCCGATGCTTCGGCTGCGGGACCCCCGCCGGGCGCGACAGGTCCTTGCTCACCCGCGTGTTCTCTCTCTGCGTCTTTACGCCTGGGCCGTTCTTGTCCTCCTTGCGGAGTTCCTGCCCGCAGGGGCCTGGGGGGAGGTGCCGACTGGCCCGGCCGCCCGCGAGGGGGAGCTTGTCACGTTTTCTCGGCCCGACCTGGGCTTCTCCGTCCGGTATCCCACGGGATGGGACGTCTGGGTGCAGGGACCCTCGGCCTGGGAGGCGCGCTCGCTCGGATGGCGAATCTCCTTCGTGGGGCGCGCCGTGCAGCCCCTCACGATGGAGCCGTTCAGGCCGGTTCTCTTCGTAGAGCGCTTTCCGCGGATGGGCATGCTGCTTGAGCAGTACGCCGCCGCCCACCAGGAGGTGGCCCGGCGGGACCAGGCAGCCCACCGGGCCGTGGCGGCCGGCCCCGTGCAGGGGCGCGGCGGGGAGCGGTACCTGCTCGAAGAGACGTACGAGTTCAACGGGGTTCCGATGCGGAAGCAGAGCCTGCTTGTGCTCGATGGGGACGCGGTCTATCACGTCACGGCCGTGGCCCCGGCGGCCGCGTGGGAGGAGGACCGGCGTCGCTTCGAGATGAGCCTCGCGTCCTTTGCGCTGCTCCCGCGCTAGCCCTCGTGATCGCCAACGCCTCCCGGTTCGTTGACCACCGGTTCATGCCGGCCCCCATCGAGGCGGTCAGGGAGCGTGTCCCGTCGGGTGTGGCACAGGTAGGTGGGAGAAACGGGAAAGGTGACGGGGCTGAGTCCCCGGACCCGAGGGAGGAGGGATCATGGCAACGGCACTTTTGCTCATCACGGCGGATCCGGGGAAGGACCGGGCGGTGGCGCGGAAGGTAAAGGGTGTGCCGGGCGCGGAGGGGGTCTCCCTCGTGAGCGGCCTCTACGATGTAGTCGCTACGGTGAAGGGGGACAGCGCCAGAGAGGTCCTGGATACGGTCTACGACAAGATCCGGACCATCCCCGGGGTGCGGGGAAGTCATACCATGTTCTGCTCCTCCGTTTAGCGTGACGGGAGCGCTGGCCATCGCGCAACGGCTCACTCGTTGGCCGGTCCTCCGGCGCCCGGCGCCGCGATGAGTGTGGTCGAGGTGGGCCTCTGCGCCTCCTGCCAGCACCGGCGCTGGGTGGCCAGCGGGAAAGGCTCGCGATTCCTGTACTGCCGGCGCTCGGAGACGGACCCGCTCTTCCCCAAGTACCCGCGGCTCCCGGTCATCCGCTGTCGTGGCTACGAGCGGGGAGAGGAGCAGGGCGGCGAGCCCCTTCCCGGGTCGCCACCGTGAGTCGTGGCGGGAAGGGCAACTCCCGTCGGCTATGAGGCTGGCGGATGCCGCGGTGAGTCGCCCGGACGGGATGTCAGGGCGCGGGGCTGCTGAGTGGCGCTCCGTGCAGGGCGAGCGGGGATGGACGCGGCGGCGATCCGGGGACTCCTGGCGACGGTGGAGGAGGAGGCGCTGCGGCGCTGGGTGGCCGCCTTCAGCGGACCGCGCCACGGCGCTCGGGAGCCGGCCCGCCTCGAGGCTGCCGGCGGGCGCCTGGAAGGGGAGTTCCGGACGCTGGGCCTTGCGTCCCGGCGGGATGCCTTCCGGTATCGGGGCCGGACCTACTTTAACGTGGTGGCGAGTCTCCCTGGGACCTCCCCGAGCCGTCCGGCCCTCCTCGTCGGGGCGCACTACGACGCCATGGCCGGCACTCCCGGCGCGGATGACAACGCCAGCGGCGTGGCGGCGATGCTGGCTGCCGCCCGGGC
>JAHFDC010000092.1 GCA_023249205.1 Candidatus Methylomirabilota bacterium | reverse complement strand
ATAGGTGAAGCGATCGGCCGCGGTGTCGTGTTCCGCCCCCACAAATTGGGTGTCGTCGGGAATGGCGATCCCCCGCCGCCGCAGCAGGTCCCGCACCGCGGGGGTATTCGCCATGGCGGCGATGGCGCGGGCGTTGGGCCCCCCGTGCTCCCCCCCACAGGCGCCGCAGTCATAGGCGGATTTATGGGGGTTGTTCTCGGTCCGTGAGCCATGCCCGCAGAACACAATCAGGCGCGCGAAGTGGTCGGTCAGGCCGATCATGCGCAACTGCGCTTCCACCAGATCCGCTTGCTCCACCTGGGAAAAGCCCAGCGTGCGGAACTGTGCCAGTCGAGCGGCGCGGTGGCGGGGGTCCAGCCCATTCTGTCGAAGCTCATCAATCAGGGCCAGCTCCTCTGGCCGGGAGAGGCTGAGGAGGCGGGCGACCTGGGTCTGGCCACTGCGACCATCCCCCGCCAGGGCGACCAGGCGGAGCTCCTCGATCGCCTCAGCGGAGAGCCCACTGCCCGGGTGTGTGCCTCGGGTTCTCCTGCCCACAACCTCCAGGATCCGGTCGCGCTCCTGGGTGACCAGCAGGGCGTGCGCGGCGTCCTCGGTGGGTCGTTCCACCTGGAGGCTGGTCCGCACCGGGGGGATGAGCGTGTCGCGGAGGGTATCGGCCAGGGCGCGCCACTTACGGGGGAGCAGGGTTCTGCCCGCCACGGTGATCCCGACGGGAACGCCCAGGAGGTCAATCAGGGAGTACGCCGCCACAAGGTTGGTCTCGAGGCGGTGGTAGAGAGCGTGGAGGGCATGCTTCCACGTCGCCCGATAGCGGTGGCGAGCCTCCCGGGGACCCTGGCCGGGCCGGGTCTCTTCGACCACGGTGTGCCGGGGCTGGATCACGATGGGACATGAAGGCTTCCCCTTTCCCGTCAAGAGGGGGCGGAAGATCATCGGCACGCCGAAGAAGCCCGCGGTCCCAAAGGTCTCATACGCCTCGCTCTGGGCCTCCAGGTGGCGGCGGATGCCTTCCTCGCGATCATCCATGCAGAAGATGACTTGGGCCCGCGGACGATCCCTGCCCTGGCGCTCTGGCTTCCGATTCCCCTGGAGCGCCGCCAGGACCTGATCCCGGTAGTGGGTCTCATACGCCTGGAGCCAGAGGGGCCCCTGGGCGGCGGCGGGGAGCGCGTCGAGGAGGCCCAGCAGCGTCTGGGGGGCGTCGGCCGGCAGCGCCCGGATGTCCTCGGCTGACAACCCCAGGAGCTGGGCGAGGTGGAAGAGCCGCCAGGCCTCCTGGGAGACGGCCCGGAGAGGGTCGGGGGCGGCCTCCCCGCCCTGCCGGGAGACGTAGAGCATCTCGGCGAAGCGGAACCACTGGTCACGCCGGCTCAGGCCCCGGGCCTGCCGCATCGGGCCATAGGCGGGATGGGTGAAGGCGTCCCAGTGCAGGGCGAGCACCCCCTGGGCCGTCCGGCCGACGCCCGCGGCCAGCACGTCCGGGAGGTCCCCCGCCGCAATCTGCGCCCGCGCGAAGTACTCGCCCGGGTGGGCCCAGAAGTAGGCGTGCAGCGCGGGGACCGTGCCGTCAATCCCCCACTCCCGGCGGCACAGGGTGGCGACGAGCTCGGCCTCGTAGAAGAGGCGGACCGCCAGGTACTGGGTGAGGTCAATGGGGTACTGCTCCTGCATCTCGTAGAGCGGATGGGTCTCGCGCCACTTCACCATGCTGGCCCAGCCGGGCAGCGCGGCGAGGTGGCGGGTGAGATACGCCGTCCAGCGCGCTTCCGGGACCCCCAGGGTGCGGAGGCGGCGGATGAGGGCGGTGTCCGGATCGGGCGGGAGCTGGCGGATTTTTTGGGTGGACTCCTTCACCCCCAGGAACCAGCCGGCCAGATCCCGTTCCGCCAGGGCCCGCCAGGCGGCATAAAACCCGCGCTCCCGGGAGGGCATCGGCCAGCCCGCCAGCCCCTCATCGAGGAAGGCGGCACACCAGCGGATCATCTGGTCGTTGATCATGCCGGGGATCGGGGCGCCGGTGAGCCGCGCACAGACCTCCCCGAGGGTCGCCTCGGGGCCGATCCGGCCGAGGTCCTGCTCCAGGGCCTCCTGGGCGCGGCGCACGAGGTCAGCGCGGGGGTCGAGGCGGCGGAGGGCTGCAGACTCTTCCGGCCCGCGCGTCTCGGCCCCGCCCATTTCGAGGAGTTGCTCCAGGGCCTGGAAGCCGTCCCGGCTCAGTTCACCCGGCCGCAACCCGGCCAGGACGCGCTGGCCGAGGGATCTTTCCTCGTCCCGAACCACCCCGAGGACCCGCTGCGCCAGGGCCTCGGTGGCGTGCGCCTCCTGATCCTCCAGGGTCCCGGGGTCCCCCAGGCCGAGCTTGGCCAGGACCGCGGTCCAGAGGGTGGAGACCGCATAGGCCTCCAGCTCCTTCTGGCACTGCCGCTGGATGGCCGGCAGGGTGCCGGCGGTGCCCAGATACCGGGGGGCCACCTCGCGCAGGAGCTGCCCTTCGTAATGCAGCCACAGGGCCGTGAACTCCTCCCGCGTGATCGGCACGTCCCCCTCGAGCCCCTGGAGGGCGGCGTAGTGCCGCTGGATCGCCTGCCGGTAGCCGTCGCGCGCGGCGGCGGGGATCCCCCCCTGCTCCAGGCAGCGGTCCATGTGTTCCCCCGGGGTGGGGGCGATGCGCCGCGTCAGCGTGGCCTGGGCGCTCCGCCAGGCTGCCCAGAAGGGGGGGCGGGGACGTGCCGCCCCGCCTGCCGACGCAGAGTGCGCCCGACCATGGGGCTGCAGGGCAGCGCCAATCCGCTCGTGGATGGTCTTGACCAGATCCAGGTTCGTGTGGGCCTGCACCCACTCCGCCAGGGTCCAGGCCTGGCCGAGCCGGCTGAGGGTGATCTGGAGGTCGTGCCACGCCCGATGGAGCAGGCCCGCCCGGGTCTCGGGCGGCACGTCGGGCCGGAACCGCCGCGTGGCCTTCGCCTGCGTGACCTGCCAGCGGAGGGTGCCATGCGGCAGGGGGGTGATCCCGTGGAGCAGGTGCGCCAGGAGCACCTCCCGCGCCTCCACCTGCTTCCCCCGCCCCTCGATCGGCGGCCGGGTCACGAGGTGGGGGACCTGGGCCTCCAGGGCCCGCAGGAGGTCGGTGCGGGTGATGCGCCCGCTGGCAGAGAGCCGGCGGAAGGCCTCGGGAGAGAGGTAGCCCTGGCCTCCCAGCAGACGCTGGGCCTCGCGCACGGCCCAGTCGAAGGGGAGGTGCTCAAGGTCCTGCAAGGGATTCTGAGCGACAAACGCATGAATGGGTCCCTTGGGGGGAAGGATTCTGCTCGCACTCGCTACATGTGACCGCAGGCGCTGTTGTTCCCCTTCGGCGGCCCATTTCTCTTCATCTCCACCACGGCGACGGAGAAAGTCAAGCCAATGGAGGCGCTGTCGCTCCCCGGTGGCCGCCTCCGTCCCCACGCGGCCCCCTGGCTCCGTGGCCCCTGCGGGATCGGGCTGGACCGTGTGGCCGTGCTCCGCGCTCATCAAGCGAACTCCCCGGGTCGTGGCCTGCTGCCGAACCTCTTGGATCGTGCGCCGCTGGCGGCTGGCCGACCTCACCGAAACCTGGGGACGTGACACAAAAAAAGGCCAGCACTCCTCCCCACAGGGAGAAGAATGCTGGCCTGTACTGCACGCGGCCCATCCAGGAACGGGATCAGCCGCTTGCCTTACCCGCCATTTCTGCAGGAACGATTACAACCGAGTGCCTTCGTCCTCTCCGTGCCGGGGGACGGCGCCAGGGGTCGCTCACTGCGAGCTACCCTTGGTCCCGTTCGCCGGCCTTGCGTGTTACCCCGCGCGATGCCGCCTGTCAGTAGCGAGCGGGGAGCGCCCCAGGCGATGGGAATTGTTGAGGGCTGCCTCGAGATCCGAGCCCAGCGTGAAGACCAAGATGCGGTCCCCGGAAGTCGTCTCAATATCCGTGAAGAGGCCCAGGACCTGCGTCCCCGTGATCTTGCCGATAATCTTCCCCAGCGTCTCGCGGGCCTGGCCGATGAGGTTTTCCCGCATCCGCTTGACGATGGCGGCGCCCTCCGGGTTCTTGGCCAACTGGTGTTCGGCCGGAGTGAGCACGTCCCTCAGGCGGACCACAATCATGTCCTTCAGGATGAAGGCCCGCACATCGCTTGGGCCGCGTCCCATGAAGTCCATCTCAAACTTGATAATCGTGTTGCGGATCTCGGCCTCAGTTTGGCCTTTTGTCCGTGTCATTTTCCCAGCCTCGACGTCCAGTCGCGCTCGGGACAGCCGTCCGAGCACACACCCTCCACCTTCCGATAAGTTCACGCCAATTCAGGAGCAGGGCCGATACGGGGGGGTGCGAACCTTAAGCTCAGGAGATACTCTAACTCGGACGGCGAAGTCAAGCGAAAAACCAGATCGGGTAGCGTCCGGAGTTCAATGCGGGAAAGAGACAGGGGGGGGATATAGGGTAGCCAGGGCGCCGGGACATCGGACTATTGAAACATTAAATAGAAAATGGCGATCAGAACGATCCCCAAGGCCAAGGCCAGAATGTACTGCTGAACCAGTCCGGTATGTAGGCGCCGCGAGGTCGCGCTCGCGCCCAGGACGAGGTCGGCGACCCGGTTGACCGCCCCGTCCACCACCTTTTCGTCCACCTGCGAGGAGGTCGCGCCCGCCCCCAGCGCGAGGGTGACGACCCCGTTGACCGCCCCGTCGATCACTTTTCCGTCCATCTTCCACAGGTGGTGACAGAGGCGACGGAACCCGCCCAAGAAGATGGCGTAGTAGATCTCATCCACGAAGTACCGGCGAAAGAACACCATGTAGAGGGTGCGAAAGCGGTCTGGCAAATCCCACCACTGCACGTAGGAAAGATAGGCAAGCCCGATCCCGGCTGATGCCACGGCGAGCGGCAGGA